>JBJFHS010000085.1:0-4506 GCA_051893885.1 Eubacteriales bacterium | reverse complement strand
TTCCAGTCGATGTAGATATTGTTGACAACATCCTCCTCAAGAATACCCGCGCAGTCGATTTTCTGCGTCCATGCCGAGATTCCGTGGTAGTATCCCTTGAAGAACACGATTTTTTTGCGGTGTGTGTATGCCCGCGACGCCATTACGGCCAGAGTTGTGACATCGTTTCCGTTTTTTGCGAAGAACGCCCAGTCCGCCGATGAAACGGTGTCGACCAGCAGCTCCGCGAAGTCTATCATAACGGTGGAAGGGGATGTGGTGCAGTCGCCCTTTTCCCTCTGCTTTGCGGCGGCTTCCTCAACGTCCGGGTCGTTGTAGCCGAGGATGTTCGGGCCGTATGCGCACATATAGTCGATAAAACGGTGGCCGTCGATGTCCCAGAAGTACGCTCCCTGCGCTCTTGACGAGAACTGAGGGAACGCCTCGACGGGGATAAAACAGCCCTCCGCCGGACCGAGGTGACCGTAAACTCCGGATGGGATTACTTTAGCCGCACGGGCAAACTGCTCACGCGAATTCGGATATGTGAAAGGTTCTCTCATTTATTTTTCTCCTGATTAATTTCTGATTAATATCAAAACTTTTTCCGCTGATTTTTTATTTCAGGTACAGCTCAACTCTCGAGAGGATGCGGTTGATGTTGTCGATCTGTGAAATCATTCCGCCCATTCTCACCGTGCCGTCTCCTATCGCCGCAACCGCATTTATCTTGCCGTCGAACAAGTCGCGCGCCGCACGGATATCCGCAAAGGACATGAACGACATGATGTTTTTCGGAACTCTGTCGAGCACGGTCAGCGTGTGGTTTTTCACCTCAACTGCCGCCTTTGCGCATCCGACGATTTCAAATTTGACCACCCCGTCGACGATATTTGACGCGCTGAACATTCCGATTCTGTCGTGGTTTGCAATCTGCGTCACTGCGGCGACAATCACGCGGAACATCACAAGGGTGCTCTGCTTCAAAAAAGTATCATCGAGCAGCTTTTCGTCCGTCGGGCGGAGGTATTCTTCAAGCAGATCCGTGAGTTTTTTGAACTTGCCGAGCAGGAACGATATCTTCGTGATGCCGCGGGTGGGTATGGGAGTGTAGTCGCCGGTAATCATTTTATTGAATTTTTCGCACGAGGGGAAGGGCAGCTTTATATCGCATCCCTCCGTGCCGTCCTTTATTTTGCACCTGCCGCCGACAAAGGTCAGTGTTGCCTGCGGGCCGTCCTTGACTGCAAAGCCTATCGAGCAGCCCGAGCGTCCTATAATTTTCCCCGCGTCCGGCACGATATCGCACAGGGAAGTGAGAGCTCCGAGCACGGCATACATATTGATATAAGCAAGTGTTTTTGCATCCGTATTTTCCGCCATATATTTTACCTCTGTAGTATTAATTTAATCTTACACTGATTTCCCCCGAGTCGAGGAGGAAGCATTCGCCGTCTGATTCGACAACGAGCGCGCCGTTATTGTCAATTCCGAGCGCCTGACCGGTGTGAGCGGCTCCGTTTCTAAAAAATGTTATCTCGCGCCCGATGACGGCTGAGCGGCTTGTATATTCGTCGGCGACCGAAGAAAACTCAAATCCGCCGTCGCGAAGTGAAAGAAGCTCGTTTGTGATTTCCGCGCACAGCTCCTCACGGCTCACGTCCACACCGAGCTCGTTCAGCGACACGGCCTCTGCGGAATTCGGGGTGAGCGAATCAATTTTCGGGGAAGAAGCGATATTGACCCCGATTCCGATGATGAGATACTCGGTGACGCCGTGTTCGTAGTCGTTTACCGCCTCGGTCAGGATTCCGCAGAGCTTTTTCCCTCCGGCGTAGATATCGTTGACCCATTTTATCTGTGTTTCGAGCCGGCAGAGCTTTTTCAGTGCGCGCGCAACCGCTACGGCTGAACACGATGTGGCACCGACAGCCTCCCTCAGCGGCAGAGAGCACCTGAGCAGAAGCGTCATATAAAGCCCGCCCCTCGGTGAGAGAAAGCTCTTTCCCTGTCTCCCTCTGCCTGCGCTCTGCTCCTCCGCGACAATCAGGCTGTCGTTCGCGCCGCACTTTATCATTTCCCGCGCGTCGTTATTGGTAGAGCCGGTGATTTCCCGGGTGATAACTGCAACGCCGTGTATTTTACTTTCGATTATATTTTTATTCAGCATAAATATTGTCTGCCTTGATTTGTTGTATGGGGATGAAGTGTCCGTTCCCCATGTAGGACTGATATTAATTTTATCAGATAAAGCGGGTGTTGTCAACGGAGAGGGGGGAAAATGTAACGGGATTTATGTTGTCTCGTAATTTTTTTGTGAAAAAGGTTGATTAAATCGGAAAGATGTGGTATATTAATAGACGTGGAAAATTATTTAAAAAAAGAGGTATGTTATGACTTACAACAAGAAATCCGTTGAAGATATTGATGTCTCCGGTAAGAGAGTCCTTGTCAGATGCGACTTTAACGTTCCGCTCAAGGACGGCGTTATCACAGACGAAAACCGCATCACCGGCGCGCTTCCCACAATCAAGTACCTGATGGAGCACGGCGCGAAGGTTATTCTTTGCTCCCACATGGGCAGACCGAAGGGCGAATTCAACATGAAGTACTCCCTCGCTCCCGTTGCAAAGAGACTTTCCGAAAGACTCGGCGTTGAGGTTCCGCTCGCTGCTGACGTAATCGGCGAAGACGCTCACGCTAAGGCTGCTGCTCTCAAGGACGGCGACGTTATGCTTCTCGAAAACGTCCGTTTCCACAAGGAAGAAGAGAAGAACGACCCCGAATTCTCAAAGGCTCTCGCTTCTCTCGCTGAAATCTACGTAAACGACGCTTTCGGTACGGCTCACAGAGCTCACTCTTCCACTGCCGGTGTAGCTGATTACCTCCCCGCAGTCTGCGGCTTCCTCATCCAGAAGGAAATCTCCATCATGGGCAAGGCGCTTGACGACCCCAAGAGACCCTTTGTGGCTATCCTCGGCGGCGCTAAGGTTTCCGACAAAATCGGCGTAATCAACAACCTCATCGAAAAGGTTGACACCCTCATCATCGGCGGCGGTATGGCTTACACATTCTTCCGCGCTCTCGGCAACACCACCGGCACCTCCATCTGCGAAGAGGACAAGCTCGACCTCGCTACCGAACTCATGGCCAAGGCAAGAGCAAAGGGCGTGAACTTCCTCCTCCCCGTCGACAACGTTATCGGACGTGAATACAAGGAAGACACCACATTCATGAGAATCTATTCCGACTCCATTCCGGACGGCTGGATGGGCCTTGACATCGGCGAAAAGACTCAGGAGCTCTACTCCAAGACAATCATCGGCTCGGGCACTGTGGTATGGAACGGTCCTATGGGCGTTTCCGAATGGGAAAACTTCGCATCCGGCACAAGAGCTGTTGCCAAGGCTGTTGCTGAATCCGGTGCGGTCTCCATCATCGGCGGCGGCGACTCTGCAGCGGCAGTTGAACAGCTCGGCTACGGCGACAAGATGACACACATCTCCACAGGCGGCGGCGCATCCCTCGAATTCCTCGAAGGTCTTGAGCTCCCCGGAATCGCCTGCCTCATGGACAAGTAATAATTCTTTCGTCCGACAGCCCTACAAGGGCAAAAAACAACCAAATCATCAACAGAAGGTCTAAACAGAATGAAGAAAGAAGCACGCAAGGTTATCATTGCAGGTAACTGGAAAATGAATATGACTCCGTCGGCTGCGAAAACTGCGGTCGAGGAGACAGCTAAGCTCACAGCTGGAAAGAACGGATGCGAGGTCGTCCTCTGCGTGCCGTTCACCGACATTGCAAACGCGGTTGAAGCGGCCAAGGGAACCAACGTAAAAATCGGCGCGCAGAACGTACACTTCGAGAAAAAGGGCGCGTTCACAGGCGAGATTTCCGCGGATATGCTCCTTGAAAGCGGCGTGGAGTACGTCATCATCGGTCACTCCGAGAGAAGACAGTACTTCGGCGAAACCGACGCTACGGTCAACAAGAGAACCCGCGCGGCTCTTGAAGCAGGTCTCAGGGTCATCCTCTGCCTCGGCGAAGTTTTACAGCAGCGTCAGTCCGGCATCACGTCCGAAATCGTTGCTATGCAGACCAAGCTCGACCTCGCAGGCATCACCGCCGAACAGATGAAAAACGTCGTTATCGCGTACGAACCCGTCTGGGCTATCGGCACCGGTCTCACAGCTACGCCCGATCAGGCTGAAGAAGTCTGCGCGCTCATCCGCAAGACCATCGCCGCCCTTTACTCCGACGAAGTGGCTGAAGCTACGACGATCCAGTACGGCGGAAGCATGAACGACGGCAACGCGGCTGAGCTCCTCTCCAAAATCGACGTTGACGGCGGTCTTATCGGCGGTGCGTCCCTCGTCCCCGAAAAGTTCGCAAAAATCGTCGACGCTGCTCAGAACTGACCCAAACCAAATCAAATCCTCAAGGCGGACGATACCCTCCATTTCGTCCGCTTTTCGTTTTTTTGGGGGGGGAACGAGGGGAACGAGGGGACGCGGACGCTTCTTG
>JBJFHS010000084.1:0-17847 GCA_051893885.1 Eubacteriales bacterium | reverse complement strand
GGTCTAGATTTAATCATACGGGGGCTTCACTGTTTTATGATGTCAGCGCCGATAAAGTTGAATTTTTAGTTAATATGAGTTAATTTTTTTGAACGCCGATTTCCGTTTCAACAGGGCATTTCAGGTACAGCACTTCGCCGCACGCCGCACGGAATTCACCGCCAGAAGCACCGTTTATAAGATTTTCCGCATTTTCATCGTTCAGTTTCAGCGTATAACTTCCCTCTCTGACAGCGCATACCACTATTTTATAGTTCTCACCGCCGTCATACGGACTCCGTTCGTACACAAAAATGCCGCCGTCGAGGTGAATTATTTTAAATATTCCGCCGCGGAACACCGTGTTGTCACACCTTATGCCGCCTATCGCGCGATAGAAGCCGAGCAGCTCCTCATCCATATTTTTCCAAGGAAACGGAAGCCGGCAGAACGGGTCGCGATAACCCTCAAGCCCGACCTCGTCTCCGTAGAAAACGCACGGCGAACCCGGAAGCCCCGCCAGAATGCCGTAAGCCGTTTTCAGCAGAGCCTTTCCCTTTTCGCGCTGCTCCGGCGTCATCCTGATTTTCGACAGCTCCTCGTTTGTTTTTTCACCGGCTTCATCACCGCCGAAAACGGTCAGAATCCGCTCGGTGTCGTGTGTTCCGAGGAAGTTCATGAGGTTGTCAGAGGCGCATTTCGGATATCTGCGGTACAGTCCCTCGGTGTTTTTCCGAAGCAGACCGGCGTTTCCGTTTTTGACGTAATCAATAATCGCGCTGCGCAGAGGATAGTTCATCACGGAGTCGAGCTGCTCACCGCAGATGTAACTCCGCCGCCGTCCGTAGCTGACCTTGTCCGACGCATCCTCCCAGACCTCGCCGATTATCACACCGTCGGGGTTGTTCTGCTTGACCGACAGGCGGAAATCCCTGAGAAAATTCTCGTCAAGCTCGTCCGCCACGTCGAGTCTCCAGCCCGACACGCCGTTTTTCATCCATTTTCCGAGGACTTTATCGCAGATGAACGAGCTGAATTTCTTATTGCCGCTGTTTACGCGCGGGAGAATCTTAACGCCCCACCAGCACTCGTAGTCGTCCGGGTAATTTCTGAACGAATACCAGCTGTAATACTGCGATTTCTGCGACTGATACGCGCCGACGGAGTGGTAATTTCCGTTTTTGTTGAAATATATACTGTCCGAGCCCGTGTGGTTGAAAACGCCGTCGAGGATTATCTCGATTCCGTAACTTCGCGCTTTTCTGCACAGATTTTTCAGCGCCTTGTCCCCGCCGAACATCATATCTACGCTCAGATAATCTCCCGTGTCGTACTTGTGGTTTGAATATGCGTCAAACACCGGCGAAAGGTAGATTGTCTTTACTCCAAGTGAAGCGATATAGTCGAGCTCCTCCGCGATTCCGTACAAATCTCCGCCGAAAAAGACGTTGTTTGCGACCTCAGCACCCGGGTATTCGCCGTACTGCGGGATTCCGTTGTCCCAGTCCTCGTTCAGCTCCGCGCCTTTTTTGACACCGCACTGGCCGCTTCTCTTGAATCTGTCGACAAAAATGTGGTAAATAACTCCGCTGCGGAATTTTTCCGATGTGGAATAACCGTCCTTATAGACAAGCAGCTGCCTTTCCCCGATTCCGTTTTCGATGACACAGAGCTCTTTAACTCCCTCTCCGCCGATTGTAAAGTCGCCGTCTTCGGTTTTGACGAGATAGTGGTAATAAAACAGCCCGATGTCGCCGTCCCACAGCTCAAGCAGCTCGGGGAATTTTATGTCAACCCTGAATTTTCGCGTCGATTCGGAAGCCTCAGTCTCGCAAAGGTCAATAACGTGGTAAACCGCATTTCCGGAATTCCACGCGTCCTTGTGAATTATCATTGAAACCGAGGTAATCTTCCCTGTTTCCGGATTTTCATCGCCGGAACTTATCTCAAGCAAAAAGGAGACTGAGTCCGCCGACGAAAACGCGCCGAAAAGCGTCATATCGCGCTTGTTTTTCAGGTCGTATTTGAATTCTTCTGACTTAATCAAATCAAATTTCATGTGCGATAACAATTATACAGATATCAATGTTCGTATTTGATGTCAGAAATTATTTGACGGGATTGATGTGCCAGATATTGTCCGCGTATTCGATTATGCTTCTGTCGGAGGAGAAGAAGCCCGCGCTTGCGATATTGATGAGCGATTTTTTAAGCCAGCTGTATTCGTCGCGGTAGGTGTCAACCATTCTGCCGTAGACGCTCATATAGGAGTCGTAGTCGGCAAGGCACATATACGGGTCAGCTACTCCGTGACTGTAGAGGAGGTAGTTCACCATTGAGCTGAAGCTGTTGCCGGCAAAGGTTCCGTTGAGTCTGTCGACCGCGCCCTTGAGTCTTTCGCTGCTCGTGTAATACTGGAGTGAGGAATAACCGCGCTTCCACAGGTCGTCTACCTCGTCAGCCTTGAGACCGAAGATGAAGATATTGTCGTCTCCGCCCACAGCCTGACGCATTTCGACGTTCGCGCCGTCCATTGTGCCGATTGTGAGTGCGCCGTTTACCATGAACTTCATGCAGCCGGTGCCGCTCGCCTCTTTGCCCGCGAGAGAAATCTGTTCACTTATGTCGCTTGCAGGCATGAGAACCTCAGCGGTGCTTACGTTGTAGTCCTCAACGTAGATAACGCGCATGATTTCCCTTACCTTGGGGTCGCTTTCTATCTCCTCGCCGATTGACCATATGAGCTTGATGATATCCTTGGCCATATAGTATCCCGGTGCAGCCTTACCGCCGAAAATAAAGGTTGTGGGGGTGTAGTTTCCGTTCGGGTTGGCCTTGATTTCGTTGTAGAGGGTGATTATTTTGAGGACGTTGAGAAGCTGTCTCTTATACTCGTGCATCCTCTTGACCTGTACGTCGAACAGGGAGTTTACATCGAGCTTGCGTCCGGTCTTGTTGAAGTAATACTTCGCAAATTCGAGCTTGTTGTCGGCTTTGATGGTGGCAAGTCTGTCGAGAACCGTCTTATCGTCCTGGTATTTTTTCAGGCCGGAGAGCTTTTCAAAATCCCCTCTGTATGTCGGTCCTACAGTCTCGTCGAGGAGCGCGGTGAGTCCCTTATTAGAGCTGCACAGCCATCTTCTCATTGCGATACCGTTTGTTACATTTGTAAACTTATACGGCATAGCCTTGTAGTAATCGTGGAAGACCGTCTTTTTCAGAATATCGGAGTGAAGCGCGGAAACACCGTTCACCGTATGTGAAGCCGCGACGCTGAGGTTAGCCATTCTGACCTGAGAATATCCGATAACAGCCATGCGGGAGATTCTGTCCCAGTCACCCGGGTACATATTCCAAAGGTCTGCGCAGAGTCTGCGGTTGATCTCCTCGATTATCATATAGATTCTCGGAAGTCTGAGCTTGAAAAGATACACATTCCATGTTTCAAGCGCCTCGGGAAGTACGGTGTGGTTTGTGTAGGAGAACACTCTTGTGACAACTGACCACGCTCTGTCCCAGGAGTAGTTGTAGATATCCATCAGAATGCGCATGAGTTCGGGTATGCAGAGCGCGGGGTGTGTGTCGTTGATATGGATAGCTACCTTGTCCGCAAAATTGGAGAGAGTTCCGTATGCGGCGAGGTGGTCGGCTATAATGCTCTGAAGAGATGCGGATACGAGGAAATACTGCTGGCTGAGTCTGAGCAGCTTGCCCTCGTCGTGGTCGTCGGAAGGATAGAGAACCTTTGAGATTACCTCCGCATTGGAGCTCTCCTGAATCGCCTTGATGTACTGTCCCTGAGAGAAAAGGCTCATGTTGAAGTTAGTGGTGTCCACGGCCTTCCAGAGTCTGAGAACGCTGACAGCCTCACAGTTCGCGCCGGAAATCATCATGTCATACGGCACTGCTCTCACGGTTTCGTAGTTGTCGTAGGTAATGGAGCACTTTCCGTTTTCCCAGTTTTCGTTTACCGTTCCGCCGAGCTTGATGTCAAACGCCTTGTCTGTGCGCGGAACAAGCCATGTCTCGCCGGGGTTCATCCATGCGTCGGGAAGCTCAATCTGGTTGCCGTCTATGATTCTCTGCTTGAAGAATCCGTATTCGTAGCAGATTGAGAAACCGGTCGCCGCGTAGTCAAGCGAGGTGAGTGAATCCATGAAGCACGCCGCAAGTCTGCCGAGTCCGCCGTTTCCAAGTCCCGGGTCGGGTTCAAGCTCATATATTTTGTCAAGGTCGTATCCCATATCGGAAAGCGCTTTTCTGTATTCATCGGCGAGACCGAGGTTCATGAGATTGTTCTTCAGCTGGCGTCCGACAAGAAATTCCATGCACATATAGTACACTCTCTTGGGGTGTGTTCTTTTTATTTTATCATGAAAATAGGAGCGTTTTGTTGTGAGGATATCTCTGACAGTGCGCATGGTGGCTTCAAGGACTTGTTTCTCGGTAGCTTCATCCGGCTTTACCCCGAAATATCTCGCGAGCGTCAGCTCTATGTTGTCTCTTACCTCGTCTGCGGAAAGTTTCTGTGATTCATCTGTTCCAATATTCTTTCTATTATCCATATACCTCTCCAAATAATAATATTAATAATATTAATTATGGCGCAGTTTAATTTCAAGTGAAGTCAAACCGCGCCGAAAATTATACTATTAATATTTTACACCAAACTATTATAAATATCAATATATTTTTTAGCCGAAACATTCCATGAAAAGTCGATTTTCATGACATTTTCTACTAAATTCGCCCATTTTGAATTATCATGGTACATATCAAGTGCATAATCAATGACGTGCATCATATCGTGGGCGTTGTAATTGGTGAAGGAGAATCCGTTTCCCGTGCCGTCGTTTTCGTTGTACGCCTTGATGGTGTCCGCAAGTCCGCCGCATTCTCTTACGATCGGAACGGTTCCGTAACGGGACGCTATCATCTGTGAAAGTCCGCACGGCTCGCTCTTTGACGGCATCAGGAACATATCAGCTCCGGCGTAGAATTTCTTTGAGAGTGCCTTGTTGAACTCCAGCTTGATGCAGACCTGATCGGGGTGGCGGTAAGCGAGGTCCTTGAAGTAATTCTCAAGCTCCTCCTCTCCCGTTCCGAGAAGCACAAACTGCACGTCGTTTTTGACTATGATTTCCTCGAGCACGCATTTCACGAGGTCGAAGCCCTTGTGTGAAGCAAGGCGTGAAACCATCGCGATAATCGGCGTATCGGGTTTATTCTCAAATCCAGCGATTGACTGCAGCTCCGCCTTGTCGATTGCCTTTCCGCTCATATCTGCGGCAGAGTAATTCGCCTTGATATCGCGGTCGGTTTCGGGGTTGTAGTAATCTACGTCGATGCCGTTGACAATTCCGCAGAGCTTGCCCTCAGCATCCGCCTTTCTGAGAATGTAGTGCAGTCCGCTCGCGTAATATTCGGTCAGAATCTCACGTGAGTAGGTCTGGCTTACGGTGTTCACCATATCCGCGCAGACGATTGCACCCTTGAGGAGGTTGATATTTCCGTTGTATTCGACGATTCCTCTGTCCCACGCGGGAAGCTCAAACACATCGGCGAGAATATTGAAATCGAACACGCCCTGATAGTCGATGTTGTGGATCGTGAACAGCGCGCGGATTCCTCTGTATTCGTCGAGGTGGGAGTATTTTCTCTTGAGGTATATCACGGCAAGGGCGCATTGCCAGTCGTTTGCGTGCATTATATCGGGGTAGAAATTGACCGCCGCCATAAGCTCGAGCACGCACTTTGAGAAGAATGCGAATCTCTCACCGTCGTCGTAATTTCCGTAGAGTGTTTTTCTGTCGAAATAATACAGGTTGTCGATGAAATAGAAGATAACTCCGTCGTTTTCGATTTTCCAGATTCCGCAGTACTGGTTTCTCCACGAGAGCCTTACGTTTATTTCACAGACAAGCTCAAGCTGCTCGGAATATTTTTCGCGGACTGCAGGATAAAGCGGGATAACCACTCTTATATCAGAGCCTCTGCCGAGTTCCTTATGCACCGCCTTCGGGAGCGAGCCTACTACGTCCGCCAGACCGCCGGTAGACACATACGGAAGTGCCTCCGATGCCACATATAATATTTTCATACTGATATCCCCCTTAATTCAAATAACATTAAAGCATTTTGCCCTTTGCGACATAGAAAGGCTGAATATCCGCACCGCAGAGCATCAAGCCGTCTCTCAGAACCGCGTTTTTGTCGGTTATAACGTAATTGAGGAATGCGCCGTCGCCGACAATTGTGTCCTGCATGATGATACTGTTTTTGACTGTGGCGTTTCTGCCGATTTTTACTCCGCGGAAGATGATGGAGTTTTCAACCGTACCCTCGATATAGCAGCCGTCCGCTATCATGGAGTTCTTTACGGATGATTTTTCGCTGTAATAAGCGGGGGTCGAGTTTCTTACCTTTGTATAGACGGGGCGGTTCTTCACATTGAACAGCGACTCACGCGCCTCAGCACTTGCGAGAAGCTCCATGCTGTGCTGATAATAGTCGAGGAAGGAGGAGATGCACGCGAAATATCCGTCGTATCTGTACACTCTGTAGTTCATCTTTTTATAGTTCTTCGCAATTACATCGCGGGAGAGGCTTGTGTAGCTGTGTGCTATCGCGTCGAGAACTATCTGGCGCAGATACGATGTATTTACGACGACCATGTTGAGAGTGATGTCCGCTCTTCCCTCGAAATCGGTGGGATAGCAGAGCACATCCGTGATTCTTCCGGTCTCGTCGGAGGTAAGTATTGTGTTGTTTTTAGCCTTTTCGCGGGTCAGCTCGACGTTCTTTACCGCAAAGGTCATATCGGCGCCGCTCTTTTTGTGGTATTCAATCATATCGTTGAAGTCCACGTTGCAGATTACGTCGCAGTCCGAAAGTACGACATACTCGTCGGTGATTCTGCTGATTGAATAGTTCACGCTTTTCAGTGCCTCAAGGCGGGAGGTGTAAAGCGCGTTGACATTGTTAGCATATGCTGTGATATAAGGCGGAAGGATTTTTATACCACCCGAACGGCGGGCGAGGTCCCAGTCCTTACCGGAGCCGATGTGGTCCATGAGTGACTGATAGTTGTAATGAGTGATTACGCTGATGTTGAAAATATCAGAGTTTACCATGTTTGACAGGGTAAAGTCGATGAAGCGGTAACGGCAGGCAAACGGTATCGACGCCACTGTGCGAAGCATTGTTAGCTCCGGTATATTTCTATCGTGAATATTTGAAAAAATAATTCCTGTTGCTGACATTTTTTATCTCCAATCTGTGTTATACTCGCAATTATATACTCGTTCGCGCTTGAATCAGTTTTTCTCGACCCATTCTTCGTTTACCATTTCGCCGCCGGGTACGTTTGTGCCGGGTTTCAGCGTGAGTCCGGAGCCGACTACCGTAATCTGTTCGCCCGCACTCTTGGTTCTTCCGATAACGCTTCCCGCGCCGATTCTGGTATCGCTGTCAATAATTGAGTAGTTTATCGTGGTTCCCTCAGCTATCGTGACGTTCTTCATGATGATTGAGTCCTTGATATACGCGCCGCGGGAGACCTTTACGCCGCCTGCGAGGACGGAGTTTTCAACGATTCCCTCGATATTGCATCCCTCAGTGATGAGCGAATTGGAAATTTTTGCGTAGTCACCGATGTAGTGCGGCGGATCGGAGTAGTTTCTGGAGTAAATACGCCAGCTGCGGTCGCGGAGGTTGAATTTCGGGCTGTCTCCGATGAGGTCCATGTTCGCTTCCCACAGGGACTGGATCGTTCCGACGTCCTTCCAGTAGCCGCTGAAAGGATAAGCGTACATTCTGCAGCCGTCCGCGAGCATTTTCGGGATGATATTCTTTCCGAAGTCCTTTGACGAGTTCGGGTCAGCCTCATCCTCGATAAGGTACTTCTTGAGCACATTCTTATTGAAGATATATATACCCATCGACGCCTTTGTGCTCTTCGGCTTCTTCGGTTTTTCCTCGAATTCCACGATTCTGAGGTCTTCGTCGGTGTTCATGATGCCAAAGCGGCTCGCCTCCTCAAGAGTTACCTCAAGCACGGCGATTGTGCAGTCCGCTCCCTTTTCCTTGTGGGCGTCGAGCATCTTTTTGTAGTCCATTTTATAAATGTGGTCGCCGGAGAGAACGATTACGTATTCCGGGTCGTATCTCTCGATAAAGTCGAGGTTCTGATAGATGGCGTTTGCGGTTCCCTTGTACCAGTCCGCGCCGTTTTTGGCCTGATACGGCGGCAGAACTCTGACTCCGCCCTGAACGCGGTCAAGGTCCCACGGTTCACCGCTTCCGATATATTCGTTAAGCACAAGAGGCTGATACTGTGTGAGAACACCAACGGTATATATTCCGGAGTTGACGCAGTTTGAGAGCGGGAAGTCGATAATTCTGTATTTTCCACCAAACGGTACTGCCGGTTTAGCTGTCCTTTCAGTCAGTGTATAGAGCCTGCTTCCCTGTCCGCCTGCGAGAAGCATAGCCACGCATTCCTGTTTCTTATACATGATTTCCTCCAGTATTGTATAATTGTAGTATTAGACTGTTTTTTCTTTATTGTTCATCTGCTTGCGGAGAATAACTCCTCCGAGAGCAGGCAGTGTCAACTCGACAGCACAGTATTTTGTTCCGTCCTCATTTACAATGTTATGAGTGCGCATTCCCTCGGGGTTGAGCGTGTTTTTGCCGCCGAACTCGTATTTGTCCGTGGTCATGATCTCCTCGTATCTGCCGAGTCTGGGAACCTTCAGAGTGAAATGTTCTCTCACAACGGGTGCAAAGTTGAGGACGACGACAACTTCTCTGCCTTTTTTGTTCTTCCTGCGGTACGATATGATATTGAGGTCGCTCATGTCGGCGTCGATCCACTCAAAGCCGTCCCACGAGTCGTCAATTTCCCACAGCTCGCTGTTTTCGAGGTAGAAACGGTTCATTTCGCGGACAAAGCGCTGCATTTCAATGTGTCTCGGATATTCGGTCATGAACCATTCGAGCTGGTTTTCATAATCCCACTCTCTGAACTGCGCGTATTCCGTTCCCATGAACATGAGCTTTTTGCCGGGCAGCGTCATCATGTACATAATAAACGTGCGCATACAGGAGAACTTTTCATCGTAGCTGCCGAAGCACTTGTCGACGAGTGATTTCTTGCCGTGTACGACCTCGTCATGCGAAACCGGCAGAATATAGTTTTCGCTGAACGCATAGACAAGCGGGAAAGTGAGCGCGGAGTGCTTGTATTTCCGTGCGACCGGGTCGGTTTCAAGATAGTCGTACATATCGTTTGCCCAGCCCATGTTCCACTTGAAGTTGAAGCCGAGACCTCCGCTTGCCGCCGGTTTTGTGATCATCGGCCATGAGGTTGACTCCTCCGCTATCACGAGTACATCCGGGAACTCCGCGAAAATTGCCGAATTCATTTTTTTGAAGAAAGATATCGCTTCAAGGTTGTGGTTTGTTCCGTTTACGTTGGGAACCCATTTGCCCGGCTCCTTGTCGTAGTCGAGGTAGAGCATCGAGGCGACGGCGTCAACCCTCAGTCCGTCCGCGTGGAATTCCCTGAACCAGTAAAGCGCGTTTGATATCAGGAACGACTGCACCTCTGGTCTGCCCACATCGAAGCAGCGGGTACCCCATCCGCGGTTTTCCTTCCTGTCTTCTCCCTGATATTCGTAAAGCGGCTGGCCGTCGAATTCGTAAAGCCCGTGTCCATCCTTCGGGAAGTGCGCGGGAACCCAGTCGAGAATCACGCCGATGCCGTTTTCGTGCATTTTTTCGACAAAATATCTGAAGTCATCCGGTGTGCCGTAGCGCGAGGTCGGGGCGTAATATCCGCACACCTGATATCCCCACGAGCCGTCAAACGGATGTTCCATTATCGGCATGAGCTCAATGTGGGTGTAGTTCATGCCTCTGACATACGGTGCGAGCTTGTCCGCGATTTCACGGTAGTTCAGATAGTGCTCCCCGTCCTTTGTACTTTCGCCGTCGCGTGTTTTCCACGAGCCGAGGTGTACCTCATATATATTCATCGGAGCGCTATAAAAGTGATTTACTTTCGGCTTGAAGCCCCTCTGTTTCGGGCAGAGCGTAGCCGAACGCTTTTTCATCCAGTCAGAATCCTTCCACACGTGAGTAGAGGCTTCCGGAATAACAGATGCGGTTTTCTTGAGCGTCTCCGACTGAAAAGCGTACGGGTCGGCTTTCATATGCGGTATGCCGTTTTTGCCTGTAATTTTGAATTTGTAGAATTTACCCGCCAGAGAATCCTCGGAGTTGATTTCGGCTTCCCAGATCCCCTCTTTATTGATTCTGTTCATCGGAAAGCCTGCATCCCAATCGGTAAAGTCGGAATTAAGGCTCACTTCAATTGCATTCGGTGCCCATACGCGGAAATAATACGTGTACATGTCGTCTGTTCTGACACAGTGAACGCCGAGATATTCGTAAGCCCTGAAGTTAGTACCCTGATGGAAAAGGTATATGGGAAGCGAATCGTTCTGCGGATTTTTAATAATATCGTTGCCTGTCATAAATCTATCCATCCTTTCATTAACTCTATTATACAATACTTTTTGTAATATTGCAAGTAGCTTTTGATAAATCTGTTAGTTTTAATTAAATTTTACACATCCAATTTCGACATTTTAACCAATATTGTGTCGTAACTAACCGAATTATATATACGCACGGCAAATTTTATATACTTAAAATTATTTATTAACGATTTGGATTGAAATATTGCCGCAAAAAGACGAAAAATCCCGTATAAAATATGAATAATCCATATTTTTCGGGATTTTATCACTGTTTTACATATATTTTTCTCAATATTTCGCGAATTCCGGCACTCCGGCGACTGTTCCCGCGCTGAATCTCCACAGATAATCAGCTGCTTCTCCTGCGTAGCCGATGCCGATTCTCTTTGAGCGGACAACATTTTTCGGTTTTATTCCGTCATCCTGCACAAAAAATTCTCCGCTTCCGACCATATCGCATCTGTCGAGTTCACGGCTGATTCCGAGCGCGATACAGAGCTTTCCGGGGCCGTCGGTCAGCGCATATTTTTCCTTTTCCGTCATACCTTCGATACTGTCCGGGAGATTTCTGCGCCGGCTGTGCTTTTTCACAAGCTCATACAGCTTATCTTCCCCGAACACGGGATAAACCGCACGTATAAGCACCGCTTCGGGAATCCCACACTCGTTCGCCGTGATGTTCATGCAGCTGTACATACCGTAGATCAGGTAGACGTAAGCGCATCCGCCCTCGAGGTACATCGTTTCGGTCCGCGCCGTTCTTCTCCCTCCGTATGCATGGGATGCCTTGTCGCTCACACCCATGTATGCCTCGGTTTCGGTAATGACGCCGCCGATTTTTACCCCGTCAACCGTATGCACAAGCGTTTTGCCGAGCAGCTTTTCAGACAGCTCAAGCGCGCTGCACATATAAAAATCGCGTCCGGGAATGTTGTTTTCAGTCAAAGCAGAGAGGTGTGGTCGGAATGGATGTTCTCGGTGAAGCCATCATCGGAGCGACGGTATCACGCCATTTTTTATAGTGCTCGGTTTCCTTGTGTGCAGCTGCGGCGTCAGTGTCGCGGTAGACCTCATAGAGCACATATTTGTTCGGATTTTTGTTGTCGTGAAGCACGTCAAAGCGGACATTTCCCTCTTCCTTGCGCGAATTTTCGTGGTTGTACCGGGTGATTTTTTCAAATTCCTCAGTGCATTCCGGAAGCACGTCGACAAATACAAGTGTAGCTATCATTTCGCGTTTTCCTCACTGCTCACAACTCTGAAGAATTCGATTTCCTCGCCGGACGGTCCGTAGACAAAGCCGCAGTTCAATGTGAGTTTTACGGGAGCCGATTCGAGCGGAACTACTGCCGGCTTGGATTTTTCGCGTGCGCCGCACTCCAGAGCTCTGGCATATGCCGCGTCGACGTCGTCAACCCTGAGCGCGAAGTGGATGTATCCGGCGTTTCTTGTCTCACCTGCTTCTCCGCCCGCGAACAGCTCGAGTATTCCGCCGTCGCCGAGGTCGAGCATGGCTATTCTACCGTTGCCTTCACCCCACATGGTGTAGAACTTCATTCCGAGACCCTCTGTGTAGAACTTAAGCGCACCTTCAAAATCAGCGGCTTTGAGAGCTACATGGTGAAAGCCCATTCCCTTGATAATTTCGTTTGCCATTTTTTACCTCCTGAATAAACCGCATGGCAGTGGTTTTGATTTTTATTTTTTATTTATGCGCAAATATTTTAAAAAATGTAAATATGTAAGCTTTTTATTTTTTCATAATAATATTGTCAGAGTGATTATTCATGTGTTCTGACATATGTCCACCTGTCGTCAGTATGAAAAGCGTATACATCCGCAGCAGAAATTCCCTCTGTCCCCCGAACCAGTCCGAAACTGAATATGTGCCAGCTAAAGTCCGGTGTCTGTACTTTCATTTCAATGGAATCATTTCTGTAACAGAAACACTATAATACGGAAACTCATTCAGATAACCGTTTTCTTCAAGTAATATACATATTTTTTCAATACATTTCTTATCGTCGTATTCGTTTGCAAAAATCATTCTCTTTGTACTGTAATATTCAAAATGCTCATCTGTCCTTTGAAATTTTGCATAATACAGCTTCCCATGGTATTCTATCAACATACTCCGGATGCGCATATTTTTTATATACGGATAACATTCATCTCTGAACTCCGTGCTGCATTTGGCTCCGTCGTGCAGATGAATGGGTACAATCGGCTGAAATGTCTGGAACAGGCACTTCTCTTCCATATATTGCATCATATGCCATATCTGCTCATCTTCAGATTTTTCACATATGACAAGATTACTTCCGTTGAATTTCAAATTATGACTGTCAGGTCCGCAGCACTCCAGAGAACGCACAAAAGCTCCCTGAGTATATACCTGCAATAAATAAAATTCCCCGTCAGTATTTACAAGACATTCACAATATTCTGCCTCTCTTCTCCGCTCAATGCTCTTCACATCATATCCTTTCTGATATAACAACATTGACCTGTACCTCTTTTCTATATCAAGGATTGTTTATCATAGAACATTAAGCAAGAAATACAGCTTCTGTCACAGCAGTATACGCTGGTGCTATAACATTTGGAATTCTATTCAGGATCATATACTGCATAGGCTACATTTCCAAGCAGTTTGTCATTTTTCATCAAATCAATGTATTGATTGACCGTAAGCATTCCAATAAGATTATTATCGCCCCGACACTGACATCTGATAAGAATATACACCTTTCTGACAGGTGACAGCTGCACAATACACTTAATTATTTTCTCAAGTGACTCTATATAATCAGAAACTATTTCCACAGAACATATGTCGCTGTTTGAGGTATTCTGCCAAGGAACATTGAAATAATCTCTATTTTTTGGAGTGAGTTTCCGAATAAACAGCGTACCGCCACATTCCTCCAGAGAAGATGTTACATTGTAAAACACACCCTCTTCCTCACATAGAGGAAAAGCAAATGAATCTACACCTTTATAAGGCACAGCCTCATACTGAAGTTTATCAATCATAGGAATTTCATTTTCATCGTACTTTTGCAGAACAGAGAAAATCCAAAAATCGAATCCAAAACCGTATATTTCTGATTTCTTTTTTATAAATACCACTCCCTATTCAAGTCTGTCACATATGTTTTTCCGGAATAATTACACGTACATCTACTAAATATTAATATTACTTATAATATCTGATGCTCGTGACGACTTTCCCGAGAATCATAAGGCTGTTTACGATAATCGGAAGCATGGTTTTGTTCTCCGGCTGAAGTCTGAAGTGGCCGTCCTCCTTGTAGAACGTCTTGACCGTAGCCTCGTCGTCGATAAGCGCAACCACAATGTCTCCGTTTTCCGCGATCGAGGTCTTCTCAACAATTACAATGTCCCCGTCGAGAATTCCGGCTTCAATCATACTCGTGCCGGTGACCCTGAGCGCGAACAGGTCGTTGTCGGGCATCGGATAAAATCCCTTCGGATAGTGGATGAAGCCCTCGTAATTTTCAACCGCGAGGATGGGCTGACCCGCCGTTACCTTGCCGAGAATCGGGACATTGCAGTAATCGTGAGCTTCTCCGCTGTCATCGTAGGAAACTCCCTCGATTCGCAGCGTGCGGCTTTTTCCGTTTTCCTTCTGTATATATCCCTTTCTTTCGAGCCTCTCAAGGCAGGTATGTACGGTTGAGGTGCTCTTTATGTCAAGCGCGGTGCAGATATCTCTGATAGACGGAGAATAACCGTTCTTTCTTATATTTTCTTTAATATAATCAAATATTAACTGTTCTTTAGGTTCAAGTGTTACCATACCGACCCCCACTGAAATAAAATTATATCATTATATGCATATTATATCATACAAATCAAATTATGTAAACAATTGTTCTGAACTTTATTATGAATTTTTATGAATTTTATTGTGAACAATTTGTTCAATCTTTTTAATTTTGTGCGTGACAGGCAGCTTTCGGGGGCTTTGTTATACTTCACCTCAAACGGAATTTCGGAGCACAGGTTCAGGAAAACCGGCAGAACTTCAACCGGCAAACACTTGCACAAATTATGTTTTAGTGATATACTGCATTTATAATATTAATTTTAATAAATATCTGTCCTAAAAAAATTACGGCATATAAGCGGAGGAAAAAGTATGCAGAACATAAAAAAAATACTGATTTTATTCAAAACACACCTTGACATCGGATTCACGGACATGGCGGGAAACGTACTTAAGCGGTATCGCGAGGAGTATATCCCGAACGCCCTGCGGACTGCACGTGAGCTGCGTGAAAGCGGAGGAAAAGAGCGTCTTCTCTGGACTACCGGCTCATTTCTGATCTGGAATTACCTCCGTACCGCATCGGATGAACAAAAAAAGGAGATGGAGGAAGCAATACGCGCCGGAGATATTAGCTGGCACGCCCTCCCCTGCACCACCCACACCGAGCTGATGGACGAAGCGCTGTTCAGATACGGTCTTAGCCTCTCAAAGGAGCTTGACGCGCGTTTCGGCAGGAAAACTATCGGCGCAAAGCTGACAGACGTCCCCGGGCACACTATCGCAATGGTTCCGTACTTAGCCGAAGCCGGTATACAGTTTTTACATATCGGTGTCAACCCCGCCTCAACCGTACCAGACGTGCCGGATATGTTCCGCTGGCAGTTTGAGGGAAGCGAGGTCATCGTTATGTACAACAGCGATTACGGCAGATTCACGCAGATACCCGGCACGGAAACTGCGGTTTATTTCGCACACACCGGCGACAACCACGGCCCCCAGTCTCCCGATGCAATTGTCAATGTCTACCGTGAGATCGCGGAAAAATACCCCGACGCCGTACTTCAGGCAGCCGACCTGAGCGATGTGGCGCGTGAGATTGTGAAGGTTCGCGAAAAACTCCCCGTCGTCACAAGTGAAATCGGCGACACATGGATTCACGGCACCGGCTCCGACCCGTGGAAAGTGCGCCTGTTCCGCGAGATGCTGCGCCGTCAGCCTGAGTGGAGCGATGAAGAACGCCGCGAAGCCATGCGAACACTCCTGCTTGTACCCGAGCATACATGGGGAATGGACATCAAAACTCACCTTGCCGACCACGAGCACTATATCCGCTCGGAATTCGAGAAAGTCCGCGAAACCGCCCCGAATTATAAAAAGGTAGAAGCCTCTTGGGAGGAGCAGAGAGCCTATGTCACCGACGCCGTTGAAAAACTCACTCCCACACACCGCGCGGAAATGCTGAAATTTGCCGAAGATGCCAACCCGGATGAAACGGGATTTGAGCCGGTCGACACATCTGCCGAATACACCGCGTCGGGATGGACGTTCAGCTTCGGCTCAGACGGTTCGCTCAATAAGCTGAAGCGCGGCGGGGATGTTTTCGCAGACGAAGGACACCGTTTTGGCGAGGTATTTTACGAAAATTATTCTCCGAAGGAATACGGCAGATTCTTTGAGACCTACGTCACCTCGGATGCGTACTGGGCAAAGGAGGATTTCGGCAAAATCGGAATGGAAAAGGCTGTTTCAGAATACGCCCTCACCCGCCCCGTCATGACAGAACTGAAGCGCCGCGGAGACGAATTTGTGTCCCTAATGGAGCTTGGCGGCAAGGCTCACGGACTTTACGGCGCGCCCGGAAAATGGGAGATGCACTTCAAGTTCGAGGAAAGCCGCATATCGTTTGAACTTCGCTGGGAGGACAAGCCCGCCTGCCGTGTTCCGGAAGCAATCTGGTGCGGCTTCAGGCCCGTCAAAGCTCCGGAAAAATGCCGTGTCCGCAAGATAGGCAAATGGATTGACCCGCTTGATGTATGCAGCGGCGGCGGAAAGCACCTCCACGCGACGGATTACGGGGTCAGGTGGAACAGCGGAGAGATATGCACTCCTGACACCGCGCTGGTTTCAATCGGAAATCCCAGAGTCATGCCTTTCACAAGAGAGGACGTCGATGCCGGCGAGGGTGTGTGGTTCAATCTGGTGAACAATATCTGGGGAACCAACTTTGTCATGTGGTACTCACAGAACGCCTCATTCAGATGGATTTTCACACCCGACCGCATTGAGTCGAAATAAATCCGCGAAAACAGAATCGCACGCCAGCAAACGACAGAACGGAAGTAATTTTTCACTGTAAAAACAGGATTTTCAAGGCTGAAATTCATTAAAAAGCGTGGATATTTTGAGATTTGGTTATTTGTGTGACTAAAATGTAAAAATGTAATTTTTTGTCCCCGCAGGTGTTGAAAAAAGCGGCACATTCATGTATAATGTATCATAGCGGAGATTGGTTTGTACAGTCCCGCATGGCTGACTTAATCAAAAATTATCTTAAATATAAAGGAGTTCATTATGGTAACAACGAATAAGCACGTTCTTAATTGGGTTGACGAAATGGCTGCTCTCTGCACACCCGACAAAATCGTCTGGATCGACGGCAGCGAAGAACAGGCTGACGCTCTCCGTGCTGAAGCATGCTCCACAGGCGAAATGATAAAGCTCAACGAGGAAAAGCTCCCCGGATGCTATCTCCATCACACTGCTGTAAACGACGTTGCGCGCGTTGAAGGAAGAACATTTATCTGCACCTCAAAGAAAGAGGATGCCGGCAATATAAACAACTGGATGGATCCCACTGAATGCTACGAAAAGCTCACAAAGCTCTACCGCGGCTCCATGAAGGGCAGAACCATGTACGTTATCCCCTATTCAATGGGTATTGTTGGCTCCGACTTTGCTAAATACGGCATCGAGCTCACCGACTCCATTTACGTCGTTCTCAATATGCTCATCATGACAAGAGTCGGCAACAACGTTCTTGAAGCTCTCGGCGACAGCGCAGACTACATCAAGGGTCTCCACTCCAAGGCTGACCTCGACGAAGAAAACCGCTATATCTGCCACTTCCCCGAAGACAACACGATCTGGTCCGTCAACTCCGGTTACGGCGGAAACGTGCTTCTCGGCAAAAAGTGCTTCGCTCTCCGTATCGCTTCCTACCTCGGCAGAAAAGAAGGCTGGATGGCTGAGCATATGCTTATCCTCGGCATCGAATTCCCGAACGGCGACGTCAAGTACATCACAGCAGCATTCCCGTCCGCGTGCGGCAAGACCAACCTCGCTATGCTTATTCCCCCGGAAATCTACCGCAAGCAGGGCTACAAGGTATGGTGCGTAGGCGACGATATCGCATGGCTCAGAATTGGTGCTGACGGACGTCTTTACGCTGTCAACCCCGAAAACGGCTTCTTCGGCGTAGCTCCCGGCACAAACGAAAAGTCCAACCCGAACGCTCTCCACACCTGC
>JBJFHS010000083.1:0-4524 GCA_051893885.1 Eubacteriales bacterium | reverse complement strand
TCCACATTGCTGTGGTTCTATGCGCTACTCATTTTATTTATTTGACGGAGGCAGAGATGAGAGAGATTTTATTCAGAGGCAAAGTTGCGGACGAACCCGACGAATGGGTTATAGGTGCTTTGCTCAGATCATTCGGGCATTATGAGTACATGATTCGACAATATGAGACGCACGCTAAAACCAAGTGCTGCGGTGTTGGCACATTTGATGTTAAGCCCGAAACCGTAGGTCAGTATACAGGTATGACTGACAAGAGCGGCGTGAAGATTTTCGAGGGCGATATTGTCAAGCGGTTCGATAATGGTAAGGAGAGCTTCTACCGCATCGAATATGACGAAAAATTCGCGAGCTTTATCGGTATGTCAAACGGAATAATGTTTACAACATTTGATCATGATGGGGAAATGTTTGAGGTCGTCGGCAATTTCTATGATAACCCGAAATTGGTGGAACAAAATGATGATTAAAAAATATTGGGAACGCAATGGAAAGCGCCGACCGTTCCCGGCGTTATATGAAGCCGCCAAAGCATACGGAGACCGGATTTATTATCATGCCCCCGAATATGTTGAATCAGGACTATGCAAATGGTGCGAAAACCGATTATGAATAAGCGCAGAAAATCATTTTGCTGCGATAAATGCCGCTATGAATTTGAAAATATGACCGTGTGGAACAGAGGACGCGACCCGTATTCATTACGGATTTTATACCGTGATAATTTCACCTGTCAGGACTGCGGAGAGTTTCATGCTTTCCGGAACGAACACGGTATTTATATCCCGGTTGACAACGGAAAACTTAATGTTCATCATATTAAATTTGTATCGGACGGCGGCGGAGACGATCCCGAAAATTTGATAACATTATGTGTGGACTGCCACCGGATAAGGCATCATATACAGTACGTAAAGGTTGACAATTTCGAACCGGGTGTGTGGGGGTGTGGCAGTGAATGACTTTGAGTTTACTAAAGACGAAAACGTCTTTAAATGTGTAATGCATTGCAGAGTGACTTTTGACGATGACTTTGAGTTAATCGTTATTTTCGCCATCAGGTATGCGCTTGGGCAGAAGAAGTATGTACATACGCTTGTGGCAAATTACGTCATACCGCTTCTGCCTAAATTCAGTGACACCGGACTGCGTATCATGAAGAAGGACATAACGGCGGCTCTGGGTTCCGATGACGAAAGTATATATAAACTGGCGTGGAATCGTCTGCTCGTTGCAATCAGGGAGGAAATGGAGAGGAGGCGTGAAGAAGCATGACCTGCAGAAAAGGCGATTTTTACATAATCAAGAAGGGATTTGTTCCGCAAAAAGTAAGCGGTTATATTGTGGACGAAAAAATCGGATTCTGCCGGAATGAAAGCGGAGAATTCTACCCGACAGAGATTGAAAGCGGTATGGGCTTAGCTGTTACAAAATGGGACATGATTATCATTGATAAATACAACGGTGTGTATAACCTACTGAACGCCTACAGGGCATATAAAGAATTATACTGTGATGAATATGTAGGATTAATAGATAAGCTTTTGCGTGAGCCGGATACAATTACGCTCAAGTGCGTTAAGGCAATCAAGAAGGCTTACGAAGCCGAAAAGGTATCGGATGGATGCTTGTAAACGGAGGTACAGGAATTGGCTGAATATATAGAACGCGGGGCACTGAAAGCAAAGTTAGCGTTGTTTTGCAGCGAAAACTGTTCGAAATGCACCGATATTGACTGCGGCAAATGCTTTTTGACAAATATAATCAACACCTCTATTGCCGCCGATGTTGCTCCTGTGGTGCATGGGAAGTGGCGCGAAGTTGATGGTGAGGATGTTGGCTCTGAATGGTATTGTACTGCTTGCAGAAATAGGCGGACTTTTTTGTATGATATGAGTTTGGATGACATGAAAGAATGTTATCTATATTGCCCGAACTGCGGCGCGAAAATGGATGGAGGAAATAATAATGGCTGAATATATTAATCAAGAAAAGCTTGCATTTGAAATGTGTGAAGCTGTTTGCGGAGAAGAGCGATTTTTGTGTGAGTCTTTTCCTAAAAATTGCCAACAAAAGCTAATGCGGATTATTTATGATCAACCCACCGTTGTTATAAAGCCTGCTGTCCATGCACATTGGATTTTTGAGCAACACCCGCGCGACACCGGATACCATTTTATACGGATTGTCTGCTCAAACTGCGGGCTGAAAACCGATGGAAAATCAAATTATTGCCCGAACTGCGGAGCTAAAATGGACGAGGAGGATAAAACATGAACTGCCTTGCCAAAGAAACGAAAACAGCCGCACAGCTCGACAAAGCACGGCGGGAATACGGCCTGTTCCTGCTCGAATACATAGACGCCTGCTTCGGCGAGGAACTCGTAAAAGACTTTGGATTCCGCAAGCTCCGGCTTCAGCGGTTCTACGACGCCGAGCGAAGCAGCCTGATGGATACCGTCACCCACTATTCCGCCGACTATATGCGCGTACACGACCGCCGACTTGGAGACAGACAGGCCGACCGAAACGAGCTGATGTGCGACGCGATTATGACGGCCCAGATTCAGATGGATCGGGAGCTCGAGGACTTCGGATTTAAGTACGACATTCAAAAGCTTATCAGGGCTGTTCCTCCGGACGGGTACATTAAGGACAAAAAACGTCTCGCGCTGCGGCTGGACTGGCTGTCAAAATACGGACTCCCGGCGGCTCGGGCTTATATCTCCTCCGCTCTGCTGTATTTCCACAACAAGTACGGATGGGGTCAGGTGCGGCTGCTGCGGTTGTACAAGCCTGTTGAGGACGGTGTGGAGCGCTTCAAGGAGCTGTTTCTCAAGTCCGAGAGGAAATATGACGACGAACTGCGGCGTGATCTTGAAGCGAAACAGGCTGTCATCGAGGGCGCGGGGATTGAGCTGATTGAGCTCGACGGGGGGGACGCGGTTGTTGTGTCGGATAAAGCCGATGTGGCGGTCAGCTCGATGGCGGTGAATGTCGTCAATGACGAAAAAGCAGGAGAATATGACAGGATTTTGAAATCCGTGCTGAACAATTACAGGAGGAGTTTATGACGAGGAGGAGGAAGACTATGTTAATTGAAAAATGTAAAAAATGTGGCTCTATTGCAATATTTATGAACGAAATAACCCGCGGTGGGCATGGATATTTTGCGGAATGTTTGGACTGCCATTTTGCGACAAAGAAAAGATTGTTTAAAAAGTTGGCGTGGCGCGAATGGAATAAAGCAATGAAAAAGATTAACTGTTCCAATTGCGCAAACAGTTTCAATGAAAATTGCCCTAATTCATCTGAATGTTATGATCGCTATTATAAGCCATATTTTAAGCAGAAGAAATTATAGGTGATAATTATGACACGAAAACGGTATATTAAGCTGCTGATGAGCAAAGGATACAGCCGCAATTCAGCGCGAGAAGAAGCTGATTTAATTGTTGCGTATAATAATCGAATATCGAATATAAACAAGGTAAACAAAATTATAAAAAACAGAGACAGAGCACCATATTTGAGCTATGACTTTGATTATTACGTTAACGGGCTTTCAAGGACTAATGGATAAAAGGAGAATCAAATGGACTTTATAGATTACATCGATAAATACCTCACCAACATTAACGTGGCGCTGGACGAGGGGGCAATAGCTCCCACACGGGCGCACGATGAGGACGGCGGACTGGACTTATATATGCCGCAGAATCACGTGCCTGCAGTCCTCCGTCGCGGAGAATCGCTGACGATCGACACCGGCGTACATATAGAAATACCGCGCGGATATGTTGGGCTGATAGCGGCGAAATCCGGGCTGAACGTCAGTTTCGGCATTACGTCCACAGGCGTTGTCGACTCAGGATACACCGGCAGTATTCGGGTGAAGCTGTATAACAACGGCCAGATGCACCACAGGTTCGAGGGCGGCGACAAAATTTCGCAGATTCTTATTCTGCCGGTGATGCTCTGCGGCGTGAATGTGGTCGACAAAATCGGCGGCGGCGAGCGCGGGGACAACGGCTTCGGGAGTACGGGAAGATGAAAAAAATCAGTGTATTAATCAAGGAGCCCGGTAAAAAGCCGAGACATGTGTGTATTTCGGATTCGCTGGCGAATTTACAGAAAACGGTTGACGGATATATCGAAACCGTCACCATAGCAAAAGACCTTGTTGTGATATGCAACGAAGAAGGCGTTATCCGCGACCTGCCTTACAACTGCACGGTATGCGGCGCGACATTATGCGGTACGATTATTATGTGCGGAGTGGATGGGGACGAGTTCTCCGACCTTCCGTGCAGCTGGGAGACTATAAAGCGGCTGTTTCCGGCGCTGTTTAAGGATCAGTAAAACTAAATCAAAACTACGTAAAACTAAAACAAAACTACAGAAAAGAGGGATGACATATCGCAAACTTCAATCTTAACAAAGTAATTCTCGGGGGACGTCTGACTGCTGACCCCGAGCTGAAAACAACACCGTCCGGCGTTTCGGTAACGTCGTTCACCGTCGCAG
>JBJFHS010000082.1:0-17936 GCA_051893885.1 Eubacteriales bacterium | reverse complement strand
TGGCGTGCTCTTATTTTGACCTCGACTGCCGCGTTTATATGGTTAAGGTTTCCTATGAACAGAAGCCCTTCCGCCGTGAAGTAATGAGAACCTACGGCGCACAGGTCACACCTTCCCCCTCTGATACCACAAATGTCGGACGCGCGATTCTGGCAGCTCACCCCGGAACAACAGGAAGTCTCGGATGCGCTATTTCCGAAGCGGTTGAAGCAGCAACCTCAATGGAGGGATACCGCTATGTGCTCGGAAGCGTGCTCAATCAGGTACTTCTGCACCAGAGCGTAATCGGACTTGAGACAAAGACCGCGCTCGATAAATACGGAATCGTTCCCGATATCATCATCGGATGTGCGGGCGGCGGCTCCAACCTCGGCGGACTTATCTCACCGTTCATGGGTGAAATGCTCCGCGGTGAAAAGAATTATCGCTTTATAGCTGTAGAACCCGCATCATGCCCGAGCTTCACACGCGGAAAATTCGCATACGACTTCTGCGACACCGGCGAGGTATGCCCGCTTGCGAAGATGTACACCCTCGGCAGCCAGTTCATTCCTTCCGCTAACCACGCCGGAGGACTCAGATACCACGGAATGAGCCCCGTTCTCTCCCAGCTCTATCACGACGGATACATGGAAGCGAGAGCCGTTGAGCAGACCGCTGTATTTGAAGCCGCCGAATACTTTGCACGTGTAGAGGGAATCCTCCCCGCACCCGAATCAAGCCACGCAATCAGAGTCGCAATCGATGAGGCTGTCAAGTGCCGTGAAACAGGCGAGGAAAAGACGATAGTATTCGGACTTACAGGCACCGGCTACTTCGACATGGTCGCTTACGAAAAGTTCCACGACGGCAAGATGACCGACTACATTCCTACCGACGAAGATCTGAAGCCCGGATTTGACGCTATCCCGAAGTTTTAATTTTACTGCTCAGGCCTGACTTGAGTCTGCACGTCAGAAGTAAAACACCGTTCGCTTTACGCACGTTATTTTAAATGTTATAATTGTTTCGTTCAAAGTTAAACAACGAAAATCAAACAGGCTTTGGAGGGAAAAATTATGATTCTGAACAACGAAAAAATCGGCGGATATATTCAGTCGCGCAGGAAACTGTCGGGTTTTACTCAGGCTGAGCTCGGCGAGAGGCTCGGAGTGACGGCGCAGTCTGTCTCCGGCTGGGAGAGAGGCGAAAATCTGCCGGACACCGCGATTCTGCCGGATCTGGCTATGCTGCTTGACACATCGGTCGACGAGCTGCTCGGTGCGGGTTCGTGCGGATGGAGATATCGCCGGCGTATAACGGTTGAGCGGATGGAGCAGGCGGTTTCGCTGATAAAACAGATGCGCGAATTGCTGGGTGAAGATCACTTTATGTACCGCGCGATGGTTGATTCTCTCGACGAAAAAATGAACAGCAGCGTTGAGCTGACCTTCACCGACGGGAGGGCAAAAGACGCGTACGTGTGCGAGGCGATTTTGGAGTGCGTCAGAAACGGGGACTACGTTGACCTCGACGACGTGAGAAAGAACATCGTCTCTGAAAAGCCACGCGAATTCACTCTTGACGCGCTTCGGAAAATGGGCTTGAAATAATAGAAAAATAACCGAACAAAACAAAACCGACACCTCAATTTTTTCTGAGATGCCGGTTTTTTGTCGTTCTGCGGTGTAATTATATCGCTTTTACAGCTTGATTACGATTGTGGAAATGGTCTTGGGCGCGAGCTTGGCTGTGACAACACTTCCGTCTATAGCAGCGTCTGCCGTCCTGTTCTCAAGCAGGTCAGCGGCATAAGCCTCTTTAACCTCAGCCTGAGCATCGATTCTGACCTCTGTCTCGTCGTCGGATACCGAATAGCAGCGCACGCATATCTTGTCGTCATCTGCGTAAACTGCGGAGAGAACGGCGCCGTCTGAATCGAACTTCATGAATGTGCCGCTCGGAGCAAGTTCACCCTTGTGCGAGCCGGTGCTTATAGGAGTCATGTTGTGAACAGCGCGGACGCTTTCCTTTTCCATCTCGACGGGGCAGGACGGGAACAGACCGATTGTGAGGGTGATGTTGTGAATGCCTCTCTCGGGATACGGGTCGGGGCTTGTCGCGGTGTTGATGAGGGTAGACTGAACAACGGCGCATCCGTCACGCACAATTCCTCTGAAGCCGTATTTGGAGTCTGCGATGATACCGGGGTTGACGGTGTTCTTTCCCGCATATGTCGTTATGTAGGAGAGACCGGGTCTGTCAGCCTCAGCTGCGTCGCGAATCATTCTGCCGCCCGGGACGTTGTAAGCGAATTTATCGCATTCCACGCTTGTCGGGAGTTCGTAGGAGAGCACGGGAATCTTGTCTCCGCCTACCTCGCTCCAGTCGACTCTGATGTGAGCCTTTACAGCCTTTGCGCCCTTGTCGAGGGTGTACTCAACGGTTACGCTTGACGAGCGGATTTTCGCATCGAACGCAAAGCCGCGTCTCAGTCCGCCTCCGATTGTTCCGTGGATATTGTTCACGTTTGTCACGGGGATTGTTTCAAGATGTGTGCCGATGTTCCATGCGCTGGAGTTGTGGCGGTTGGTGTCGATGAGCACGACTCCGCCTTTCTTTCCGGCAGGGATGTATTCGCGTCCGGTTTCCTTGTCCTTCATGGAGACGAGCGCGCCGGTGGAGTAGTCGAATTCGTATCTCACGAGCTCGTTTTCAAGCACATAGTTCCTGTCTTCTCCGTTTGTGCGGTGCGTGCCCTGGAGATATACGGGGTAGTCGCCCATCTCGCCCTGGCTGAGGACAACTGTAGTGTATCCCATTGCGGGAACCTTTAGGTAAACGAGGAATCTGAAGTATTTGTGGTCCCAGTACTGCTGGAGTCCGCCGTCGATGAGCTGGAATTCGAGCGGATTGCCCTCTGCGTCAGTCACCCTGATGTAGCGCATATCGCCGGTCCAGTCCCATGCGGTGATTTCGACGGGTTCTTCGCGGTCTGCGTATGTGTTGTTGAACACGTTCCAGATTCTGGTCAGACCCATGCCGCGCTCGTCAGCCGCACGTCCCGCGAATCTCTCGATGTTGTAGCCGGCACCTGCGCCTTCAGCCTGTGAGTTGGGGTCGCGCTGAGTTACGATCATTGAGGTGTCAATCTTAGCCGACAGCTTTCCGAGTGCGAGTGAGGTCTCGGTGTTTGCTGTGGCGAGTGCATCCTGGAACAGACCCATAGCGTGTTCACGGCTGTCCTGTACGCATGAACCGGTCAGGATGTCGTGGAAGTGTGTGAACAGGACCTTCTGCCATGCGGATTCGACGGCTGCGGAGTGAACAGCTGCGCCTGCACGGATATGTGCGAATGCGAGAGCGGTTTCAGCCTCGGAGAGCGCACCTTCGCACTGGCGGTTTCCTTTTTTGAGCCTTGTCTGAGTAGTGTAGCAGCCGGGGAAGATGAAGTTGAGCTCGTGGTCGACAACGGGGAGCTTTTCGCGCACTGTCTCGGCTTCCTTGAAGAACTCTCTGAACGTGCCGAATTTGATCGTGGGGAATACGGGCCAGTCCTGCATTTCGATTCCGCGTTCAACGTCGCGTCTTGTGGGTCCTCCGCCGTGGTCGCCTACGCCGTAAACGACGAGACCGGTTTTGAGTCCGCCGCTTCTCTCGGATATGTCGATGAGGGGCATTGCGATTTTCGGTGTGATACCGCTGTTGTACCAGTGCTGCTCGCGGTAGACTATCATTTCCTTGCCGGAGGGAGCTTTCCATCTGTAGAGAGCGTTGTCGCCGTTGAGTCCGCGGCAGTGGTAGTAATATTTTACTCCGCCGTAGTTGTCGAGCTCAGGGAGGTTTGCGCTGTGGCCGAATGTGTCGGGTGAGAAGTCGACCTCGAGCTTATCGGCGGGAACACCCCATTTTTCGGCGAGGTATTTCTTTGAATATCCGATGTGGCGGACGATTGACTCGGTGTTTGGCATATTTTTGTCGGTCTCAACCCACGCGGAGGAGGTGACTTCCCATCTGCCCTCGTCGATTCTCGCCTTGATTCTGTCGTGGAGCTCGGGCGCGTAGTCGTCTATGATTTTATAAACTGCGGTCTGTGACTGGCTGAAGCAGAACTCGGGGTATTCATCCATTATATTGAGCATGGTGGTGAAGGTCGCAACGGTAGCCGCAACGGTCTCCTGCCAGCTCCACATCCAGTTCATGTCGATATGAGCGTGACCGGCGAGTATGAGCTTGTACTCTTTAGCCTCCGCAGACATCGGGAGAAGCATTTCCTCAGCTTTTTTAGCGGCGGACTTTGTAATGCAGCCCTCCTCGTCAACTATACCTGTGAGGAAGTCGAGTTCGCTGCCGATGATTTCGTCGTACTTTCCGCCGAGCGACTTCGAGAGTCTGATTGCAAACTCAGTCTCCGAGAGTATTCTCACGACGTAGCGCGGTACGGGTGTGATATGCTGCTGTTCTTCGCGCGGCATACCGAAAGTTTCTTCGTATCCGTGAAGTTCGCGGTTTCCACCGATGCGGGTCTTCAGAGCGGCATACTTCTGAAATAATGTTGCCATTTTTTCCTCCTTGGGAAATATAATATTTTTCTGCCATTATAATAACAAAAGCAGCGTCATTTGTCAATATTGATTTTTGTTCTGCCGTGTCAGCTCTTATTCGCCGTATGTTCCGTTGTCTCTCAGAGCGTCGAGCATTGCGCGGAGGTGGTGTTCCGGCATGGTTGCGGGGAGGTTATGTACTCCGGAAAAGATGAATCCGCCGCCTTCACCGAGTATGCGTATGTTTTCAGAGACGGAAGTGTAGACCTCCTCGTATGATGCTCCCGCGGGAATGAGCTGCGCGTCGTATGCACCGCCCCAGAAGACAACGTCATTGCCGAAGCGTTCTTTGAGGGATTTCGGTGTCATGCCGCTTGCGGAAATCTGTACCGGGTTCAGAACCTGCACTCCGCATTCGATGAGGTCGCCGATAATACTTGAAATCGAGCCGCAGGAGTGGAGATTTACCTTCATGTTCGTGATTTTCCGCCAGCCCTCGAAGAACTGCTTGTAATACGGCTTGTATATCTCTCTCCAGAGCGGCGCGCCTATGGTTACATCGCGGTTGTCTCCGAAGTCGTGTGCTACGGAGAGAATGTCAACATACTTGCCGACAGCCTGATCGAGGAGCTTTATCTGTTTGAGTCCCGCGTCGACACACTTCTGGAGTAGGGCGCGCATGATATCCGGCTCCTCTTTCATCAGCACCATCGAGCCTACCATTCCGCCGGGAGCAACCTGTAAATCCGTGATGCTTTCGCCGAGACAGAGGGATAAATCGGTCTCGTTGTACAGCTTTTCTGCGGCTTTTTCGAGCTTGGACAGAACCTCGTCGGGTATTGTATCACGCGGATGGAACTGATCGGGGTCGGGAGTGTCAAATTCGGCGAGCAGATCAGTGTATCCGAGGTGGTCGAACAAATACTCCCCCGGAGGACAAATCGCGCCTCCCGCACTGTCCCAGATCGTTGCGCCGTCCTCACGCACATGGAACTGTTCTCTCACAGGAACCGAGAAAGTGCGTCCCCACAGCTCCTGCTCCTTCCACTGTGATTCAATGCCTTCTCCGCGCAATTCCGACGGACACATATTGGGCGAGGCGAGCAGGCATATATCTCCGCCCATCGCGCGTATTACGTCAACCTCGAATACCGCGTTTGTCATGAATGTGTCAAGACGGGGAGGTCTGCGCTCCACACCGAGCATCTTCTGAAGTGTGTCGTAAGCCATGATGTGCAGTCCCTCGGTTTCACATCCGCCGAGCCCGTTCGGAATACGGTCGGGTATTTTGCCCGTCAGAACCGCTTGTACACGCTCTCTGGAGGTCATAATTCTTTCTCCTTTATAAAGTGGATTTCAGCTTGATTTTTTATATTTATTATAGCCCCTCTTTTCTTCAATGTCAACGCAGCGACCAAAACATTTTCAGCTTTTATCTCTGATTCCGCGGTGTGAAAAAATGCGTTTTGGGCAGTTATACGCACTTTTTGGGGCAGTTTATCGAGGAAGAAGATAACACCGTCCCAAAAAAATTAACATATGTTTTTGAGTAATATATTGATTTTTCGACCGATATGATGTAGAATAATAAAGTTGAATAATATATCTTATAAAAGATTGGAGTAATATCATGGCACTTGTCACAACAAAAGAAATGTTCAAGAAAGCATATGAGGGCCACTACGCAATCGGAGCTTTCAATATCAACAACATGGAAATAATCCAGGCTATCACTGAGGCTGCCGGAGAGCTCAGGTCCCCCGTTATCCTTCAGGTTTCCGCAGGCGCAAGAAAGTACGCTAAGCAGGCATACCTCCTCGCACTCGCAAAGGCTGCAATCGAGGACTCGGGCATCGACCTCGCACTTCACCTCGACCACGGCGCTGACTTTGAAATCTGCAAGGCGTGCATCGACGGCGGATTCACTTCCGTTATGATCGACGGCTCACATCACTCTTTTGAGGACAATATCGCCGTTACAAAGAAGGTCGTTGAATATGCTCACGCTCACGGCGTAGTTGTTGAAGGCGAACTCGGCAGACTCGCAGGCGTTGAAGATGACGTAAAGGTTTCCGCTGAGGATTCCTCCTACACAAGACCCGAAGAGGTTGAGGAATTCGTCACAAAGACAGGAGTAGACTCCCTCGCAATCGCTATCGGTACAAGCCACGGCGCATACAAGTTCAAGCCCGAACAGTGCAAGCGCAACGCTGACGGTGTTCTCGTTCCCCCGCCGCTCCGTTTCGATATCCTCGAAGAAGTCGGCAAGAGACTCCCCGGCTTCCCGATCGTTCTCCACGGCGCTTCTTCCGTTCCGCAGGAGTATGTAAAGGAAATCAACTCTCTCGGCGGCAAGCTCCCGGACGCTATCGGTATCCCCGAAGAAGAACTCCGCCAGGCAGCCAAGCTCTCCGTATGCAAGATCAATATCGACTCCGATATCCGCCTTGCTATGACAGCTGGAATCAGAAGAGTTATGTCCGAGCAGCCCGACGTATTCGACCCCAGAACATACCTCAGCGTAGCACGCACAGAGGTCAAGAAGATGGTCGCTCATAAGATTGAGAACGTACTCGGATCTGCCAACACTCTTTAATTTAAATAAGCACGACGCGTGAAGAAAATGCGAAGGGGAATATTTCTCCTTCCTTTTCTCATGTGCGGAAAATTTTTTACATATTAATAAATGAGGTTTAATAATGAAGTGGAGCGGTGAATACACGGTCAACGCGAACGACGTGGACTTCAACAACGTGGTGTCGGTGTCCAATATGCTGAGATATATGCAGGACGCCGCGAATCACGAAATGGAGGATGACGGTCTGTCATACAATGAGCTTTTTGAACGCGGCTACAGCTTTGTCCTCAGCAGAATCAGAATGAGCTTTTATTCCCCACTGTACTCGCACGATAAGCTCGAGGTCCAGTCGTGGGCGTGTGAGTCCCGGGGAGTCCAGTTCAACCGATGCTACCGTATAATTAAAGACGGAGTCATTGCGGCGGAGGCTGTCTCGGTCTGGGCTCTCGTCGGAGTGAACGACAGAAAGCTCCACAGGGTCAGCGAGCTTGAATTTCCGTATCAGATGGACGAAATGCTTGAGCTCGACTTGCCCGCAAGGTTCAAAATTCCCGACGACGTGGGTCTGCACCTCATGGGCGAGCGAGTAGTGGAGTACGCGGATGTGGATATGAACGGTCATATGAACAACACCCGGTATCCTGACATCCTCTGCAGCCATCTCGCCGAGAGCATGAAGGGACAGAGGGTTATCTCGATGGGAATATCGTTCCTGTCCGAAGCGCCGCTTGGTGAGAGCGTCAAAATCTACTCCGGAATGAGCGACGGCGTGCATTATGTCAGAACCGTGAAAGAGGACGGTCACGTCAATGTCGAAGCTGAAATCATCACAGAGGCGATAAACTGAGAGGCGCGTGTATGATAAAAAAATATCTGTCACTGTTTCTCTGCCTCCTGTTCGTTCTGCCCCTTGTCGGCCTCAGCTTTACCTCGTGCGGTGAGTCGGGCGAAATTCCCGATTTTGTGCTTGATGTCTTCGAGGAATTCGAGGAAACGGATGAAGAACCGACGTCCGATGTATCTGCCGAATCAGATGTACCTGCCGAATTAGATGTATCTGCCGAATCAGATGTATCTGCCGAATCCGATATACCCGCTGAATCCGAAGAAAACACGGCGGCTGAAAGTGCGATAGACGAGGGCGGCACGTATGACGATAAGGAAAACGTCGCGCTGTATATCCACACCTACGGAAAGCTCCCGCCGAATTATATTACCAAAAAAGAAGCGCAGAATCTCGGATGGGAGGGCGGCTCGGTTGAAAAATACGCGCCCGGAAAGTGCATCGGCGGCTCGGTTTTCGGCAACTATGAGGGAATCCTGCCCGACGCCGACGGAAGAACGTACCGCGAATGTGATATCGACACCCTCGGTGAGAGCTCGCGCGGCGCAAAACGTCTGGTTTACTCAAACGACGGGCTGATTTATTATACCGAAGACCACTACGAGACGTTTGAGCTTCTTTACGGAGATGAATGATGAGCTATATTGTACTTTTCTGCGTTGAAATTCACTCGAGAGCTGAATTTTTCTCCGCCCTCAGAGTGCCGCTGTCGTACCCGAATTATTTTTCTCCGAATCTCGACGCGCTCCACGACCTGCTCTCCGAGAGAAACGTGACGCTTGAGCTGCGCGACTTTGAAAAGCTCAGCGAAAACCTCGGTGGTTATGCCGGCGCGATACGAAAAATGCTGACGGATTCCGACAGTGAATACAGTAATTTTAAACTTATAATAAAATAAAATATCAGCCGTACAGTGTATAAAAAATATCACGTGCGGCTTGTTTTTTTGGTGACATTGTGCTATACTGCTTCATAATCAAACGAAATTTGATGAAAGGTCGGTATTGTTTATGAGGGAATTGAAGTTTTCTTCTCCCGGGCTGGTTTTATCGGACGGAGCATACATTATCGAAGACGCGGATTTCGGCTGCGGTATGTGCGGAATCCGGCTGACCTACACTCAGGCGAACGGGTGCAGTCAGGCGGCGGTGTATCTCGAAGACGGTTCGTGTGCCGGTGTGGTAATGTGCGTCACCGAACACGGCACGGACACGGTTGAGGCGGAGATATCGGATATTTCCGGCAGGCATACACTCCGCATCGCACCCGAGGGAGAGCTGCGCATTCATGAGGTCGTTTTTATGTCCGAAAGCCCATATTCTGCGCGTGAAAAATACGTGCCGGTGCCGGAAGAATGTATCGCTGACAACGGACACGAGACATGGGTTGCGGTAGACGAGCTCGGCAGGGAGGTCAGAAACTGCGAAGATGTGCGCGGAAAGCGTAAGGACAGACAGGTCGGCATTTTCTACTGGACATGGCGGGATGCCCACGCGAATCTCGAGCCGGTCAGCATGACGAAAATTTTGTCCGAGCATCCTGCGGCGGAATACAACGAGAACCACCCTGTGTGGACGGTAAACGGCAAACCGACTCAGGCGAGCTGGAACGAACCGCTGTACGGATTTTACCTGAACCGCGACCCGTATGTCATTCGCCGCCACGCGGTACTTCTCGCAAACGCCGGAGTTGATATGGTGATGTTCGACTGCACCAACGGCTCTCTTTTGTGGAAGCAGTCATACGAACCGCTGCTCGCCGGATTCAAAAAAGCAAGGGAGGACGGAATACGCGCGCCGAAATTTGCGTTTATGCTGAACTTCGGTGAGTCTCACACCACGGAAAATATGCTCCGCACACTGTATCAGGATTTGTACAGGCCGGGCAGATACCGCGATATGTGGTTCATGCTCGACGGAAAGCCGATGATCATGGCGTACAAGGACTCTCTTCCAAAAGAGGGAAGGGGAGAATATGACACGGCTTTGCTTGATGAAATACGGGAATTTTTCACCTTCCGCTGCGGTCAGCCGTCATACGGTTTCGGACAGACGAGGGAGGATATGTGGGGATGGCTTGAAAAAGCTCCTCAGCACAAATTCGGCGAGAGAGCTGACGGCAGCTGTGAAATGATGACGGTCGGAGTGGCGCAGAACTGCACAAAGGACGACCTCTGCACTTACTTCAACCGCCCGGGAACCTTCGGAAGAAGCTATACCGCAGCTGACGGACACGCTCTCCTCGACGAAAATTCGTACAAATACGGATACAATTTTCAGGAGCAGTGGGACCGCGCGATAGACTGCGACCCGGATTTTGTGTTTGTCACCGGATGGAACGAGTGGATCATGGGAAGATGGCACGAGCCGTGGATCAAGGACCCCGATTCAACCCAGCTCGCGTTTGTGGACCAGTACGACAAAGAGCACAGCCGCGATATCGAGATGGATGCCGACTGCATCAGGGATACGTACTATCTGCAGCTCTGCTCCAATATCAGGCGTTATAAGGGAGCGGAGTCACGTCCGGTATCGTCTCCCGAAAAGACAATCCGCAGCTTCTCCGACTTTGACGAGGTTGAACCGAGATATTACAGCGACCGCGGAACTGCCGCTCACCGTGACTGCGACGGATTCGGCTCGACGCACTACGTAAACGAAACCGGAAGAAACGATATTATTGGAGCGAGAGTTGCAAGGGATGAAAAAAATCTGTATTTTCTCGCGCAGACCTCCGAGAAACTGACCGAACCCTGCGGCGAAAACTGGATGACCCTGCTTCTTGACACTGACAGAGATCCAAATACTGGGTGGAACGGCTTCAATTACTGCGTGAACCGCGCGGAAGCAGAAGACGGCTTTGCAGTTCTTGAAAAGTGGACGCCGATAGGATGGCAGCCTGTCTCAAAAATCGCGATGGAGTACGAGGGCAATCAGGTTTACTATACGGTGCCGCGTGAGCTTGTCGGACTCGGCATGAAACATATGGAGCTTGCGTTCAAATGGGCGGACAACGTGCAGCTTGACGATATCATTTATTTCTACCGCGACGGAGATACCGCACCGACGGGAAGATTTGCATACCTGTACAGAACCTGAATGAAAAAAAGAGCAGCACATACCGACCGGATGTCATGACGCTGCTCTTTGTCAGTTTATTTGTAGATTTTATCCTTTTGTCCGACATTTTTCTCACGCTTTTCTGCTTCATCGACAGTCGGAACGTGAGGCAGGTTCCAGCGGAAATGAGCGGCGAGAACGCGGAGAAGGATTACGGTAAATGTGCCGGATAGCATGGCGATTATACGTCCGGCAGGCTGCCACAGAATTACGCAGACAATGCTTCCTGCGATACAGGCGGTTGCATAAAAGTGCTTGACGAATATGTACGGCATACTTCCGGTGAAAAGGTCGCGCATAATTCCCCCGCCGACGCCGGTTATCGTACCGACAAAGCACAGAAGGTATGCGTTGTAGTCGTTTGATAAGCTGTACGCGGTTGCAACGCCGACAACAGTAAATATAGCCAGACCGATGCTGTCAAGCCAGAACATGATAGCGTCGGTTATTTTTACCGCAATCGGGGCGCTTATGGTCCGGTGCTTTGAATGGCGGTATTCCACGATAAAGGTTCCGAGTGCGAAAAAAGCGGATATTGCGGCATATACAGGCTTGCGGAAGCTCATCGGCGGGTTGATTCCGAGGATCAGATCGCGGATGATACCGCCTCCGATTGCCGTTGTGACGCTGACAATTATAACGCCGAAAACGTCGAAATTTTTCCGGATGGCAGTCAATGCTCCGGAGATCGCGAAGGAGGTAATACTGATAAGCTCGATTATAAATACGAAGGTATCAAAATAATTCATGCCGTACTCTGTTAAAATAAATATTATTGATGATATTTTAACATTTTGCCGGACTAATATCAATTATCGGGTTCAACAAATCGGCGGGGTTTGAATGGACGCGCCATGTTTATGTTCGTATGTCCTATAACCGGTGATTCGCAAATTTTATAATAAAATGTTGTGCAGAAAACAAAAAAAGCGATATCAACTACCGCTCGATGAAATAAAAAAAGGGTGAATGATGGGGGTCGAACCCACGACCTCCAGGGCCACAACCTGGCGCTCTAACCAACTGAGCTACATCCACCGTTATATACGCCCGCTCATTTGTTTAAAAGGAGAGGCGGAAAACCAAAGCTGAGCTCCGATAAATCAGAGTGCTCCGGATGACGTGCCTTGGGGGACTCGAACCCTCGACCTACTGCTTAGAAGGCAGTTGCTCTATCCAGCTGAGCTAAAGGCACATAAAAAATCTCCGATAAACGGAGAAAGCGGGTGATGGGAATCGAACCCACACGACCAGCTTGGAAGGCTGGAATTCTGCCATTGAACTACACCCGCATAGTGTTGCTCGCACAAGCTCTTGCTCAGTGCTTTATTATAATACCATATCATCTTTGTTTTGTCAATATGTTTTTCGGAATTTTTTTCAATTTTTTTTGCGGCGCGGAAATATGTGCCTGCGGTGTCGGATTAATATTATATTTACAAAAAGTTTATTGTAAAAATTACAGCTTTGAGATAACATATTACTGTATATTTTTTGCCGTATTGCGTCGGGAGAGACTTTATAAATGTTCGGATATATCAGACCGCACGTGCCTGAATTAAAGGTGGCGGAATACGAGAAATACCGCGCCGCGTACTGTGGACTCTGCCGCTCGATCGGTCACGTCACGGGACAGCTTTCGCGCCTCACACTGTCGTACGACCTTGTTTTCCTTGCGGCGGTGAGAATGGTGCTTGAGGGGATCACGCCGGAGTTTGAGTCCATGCGATGCATAGCACATCCGACATCGAGACGGCTTGTTATGAAGGACAACCCCGCTCTGTCGTATGCCGCAAAAATTTCCGCACTCCTCGCCGACGAAAAAAACCGCGACGATATTGAGGACGAACACGGTGCCGGCAGAATAAAGTCGCTCGCCGTGAAGCCGCTGCTTTCGGATTTTTCCCGCCGGGCCGAAAAAAAGCTGCACCCTGATGAAAACGGCGGGGATGAGTGCAGGAAAAAAATCCGTGAGCTGCTTTGTGAACTGTCCCGGCTTGAAGAAAACAACTGCACCTCCGCGAACGAGACCTGTGCCGCATTCGGTGAGGTGCTGAGATATGTTTTCGCGTTCGGTCTCGAGGGTGAAAATGCACTCTCCGCAGGAAAAATCGGCTATCACACCGGCAGGTTTATCTATATGTGCGACGCCGCCGACGATATGACCGAGGATATCAGAAAGCACAGGTACAATCCGCTCGCACTCGGATGGGGTGAATACGCCATGTCGGACGGAAAAATTTCGCCCATGGTAAAGGACGCCGTAATGACCTCCGCGCCGATTGAGCTTGAAGCGCTGGCGGATGAGGTTGAGCGGCTCGACAAAACGCATATAATGACCCCGATTATAAAAAATACCGTGTACCTCGGCCTGCCCTGCGCGATTGAGAGGGCACTGAGCGGAGAAAAAGGAAAAATCCGTTAAGCCGGAAATCAAACGGTCAGTCAGCTGACTGCAATGGAGAAAAAAATGAAAGACCCATATGAAGTGCTCGGAGTGTCCCGCAGCGCTACAGATGAAGAAGTAAAAAAAGCATATCACAAACTCGCACGGAAATACCACCCCGATAACTACGCAGGTTCGGGAGCCGCTCCGGATTACGAAGAAAAAATGAAGGAGATAAACGAGGCTTACGACTGTATCCAGAAGGAGAGATCGGGCAAAAATCAGGGAAACGGAGCTTATGGCTCATCTTATGGTTCATACGGCAGCTCGTACAACACCTACAGCTCCTCCGGCACGACCTCGTTCTATCAGGTGCGGAAACTTATAAATGAAGGAAAATATTCCGACGCGGAGCTCATCATCGACTCAACACCTGCCGGAGACCGCGGCGCGGAGTGGAATTACCTCAAGGGCTGCCTTCTCACTCAGAGGGGCTTTTACTACGATGCGATGCGGTATATCGAAATCGCGTGCTACCTCGACCCGCAGAATCCCGAATACAGAGAGGCGAAAAACCGCATGAGATCCCGCTCGGGCGACTACGGCTCTCCGTACCGCCAGACAAACGGCTCTGACTGCGACGTGTGCGGAACGTGCTCGACTCTGATCTGCTGCGATTCCTGCTGCGAGTGCTTCGGAGGAGACATCATACCGTGCTGCTGATATCATTGGAGAGCGACAAATGAAAAATAAAAGCTTAACTAAAAATATAACGCTGTGCGGTATTTTTGCGGCTCTGTGCATAGTGTTTCTGTATGTCGGCGGACTGACGGTGGCGGATTTGTCCATCCTCGTCATCTGCTCGATTATGACAATGATAATCCTCGTCGAGACGGGCGAAAAAACCGCGTGGATTTACGCCGCCGTGACCTCAACACTCGCGCTGATACTTCTCCCGTCTAAGCTGTACGCAATAGAGTACATCATGCTCTCCGCCGTATATCCGATATTGAAGCGGCATTTCGAGCGCATGAGACCTCTTTTCGCGTGGCCCGTAAAGCTCTCCTGTCTTGACTGTATGCTCCTTCTCGTTATAATCCTCGGACAGTATGTTTTTATGGCGGGGGACGAGTTTTTCGCGCTCTCGGCTGTCACAATTTTGGTTGGCACGCTGTTCTTCATTATTTACGATTTATGCCTCAGCGCCTGCATCACTGTGTACATGGTGAAACTGCGCAAGAAATTCAAATTAAACAAATAATTGTTGTATATATTTAATAAAAATGGCTTCGTTTCGTTGACAACGGAGCTTTTTTTATAGTATAATATAAAGTAGGTAGATATTGATTTTTATACGGTCTGCGCACAGAATAAAAACTTTGCGCCTGACCTTATATAACGGAATAAAACGGAGTTAAACAAAAATGCAGAAAAGTATGACCGCCTTCGGACGCGCCCGCAGAATGTCGTCAAACGGCGCACTCGATATCACGGCGGAAATAAAAAGTGTAAACTCACGGTACCTCGACTGCTCGGTCAAGATATCGCGGGTGTATTCGTGCCTTGAGGAAAAAATCAAAGCGTTCATCGCGGAGTCCGGAGTCACACGCGGAAAGGTTGAAGTGTATATCGGCGTCGACGTTATGGAAAAGCGAGGGGAGAGCGTAGTCCTTGACAAAGCGGCGGCGGAATCATATATAAACGCACTCCGCACACTCAGAGACGAGTTCGATCTGCCCGACGACATAACGGTCATGAAAGTGGCGGAAAACCGCGATATCTTCACGACAAGACACGCGGACGAAAACCTCGAGGAGGACTGGGCGGAGATAAAACCCGTTCTCGCCGAAGCTCTCGAGGGATTTAACAAGATGCGCGCGTCGGAGGGGGAAAACCTGTGCCGTGACGTCTTGAAAAAAGCCGCAGTGATAAAAGCCTCCGCCTCAAAAATAAAGGAGCTGTCGGAGAAGGACATAAAAAGCTATCCCGCAAGGCTCGAAGCGAGAATAAAGCAGCTGCTCAGCGAATTTGACGTTGAGACAACCGAGCAGAGAATCCTGACCGAAGCCGCGATTTTCGCCGATAAGGCAGCGATTGACGAGGAGCTTGTCCGGCTCGACTCGCACTTCGGCGCACTTGACGAAATAATCAACTCCGACGAGAGAGCGGGACGAAAGCTCGACTTCCTCGTTCAGGAGATAAACCGCGAGATAAACACAATAGGCTCAAAGGCGGCGAACTCCGAAATCGCGCACCTTGTCGTCGAGATGAAAACGGAGCTCGAAAAAATCCGCGAGCAGATACAGAATATCGAATAAAGCTGTCGCTTACGGGGGGACGAATGAAATTTGTAAATGTTGGCTTCAATAACGTGATAAACGCGGAGCGCGCCATAGCCGTGATTTCCTCTGATTCCGCACCTGCAAAGCGGCTTATACAGGAGGCAAAGGACGGCGGACGCGCAATTGACTGCACCTGCGGAAGAAAAACGCGCTGCATTGTCATAATGGATTCCGACCATATAATACTGTCCGCCATTCAGAACGAGACAATTTCACAGCGGCTCGGCATGACGGTTGAGGAAGGGGAGAACGAGGATGAATAAAGGCATGGTCATCGTAATCTCGGGACCGTCGGGAAGCGGAAAGGGCACCGTCGTCGAGGAACTGCGCAGAATCTATCCGAAGGCTGGGGTTTCCGTCTCTGCGACAACGAGACAACCGCGCGAGGGCGAGATTGACGGGGTACATTATCACTACAAGACCAGAGACGAGTTCGAGGAGCTGATCAAAAACGGCGAGGTGCTTGAATACACCGAATACAACGGAAATTATTACGGCACGCTCAAGTCCGAGGCGGAGCGAATTGTCGGCGGCGGTGACGACCTTATTCTTGAGATAGAGGTCGACGGCGCGGGACAGATCAAAAAGCTCCTCGGAGACAAGTGTGCTGCCGTAATGCTCATCGCTCCGAACGCAGTTGAACAGGAAAAGCGTCTTCGCGGGCGCGGCACTGAGAGCGAGGATGTGATTCAGGGACGGCTCGAGAGGGCTAAGGAAGAAGTACGCCTTGCACCGATGTACGATTACATTGTAGTAAACGAAAACGGAAAAGCAAAAGAATGCGCACAGACGGTTATGTCGATAATAATATCGGAGCACCGCAGATACGCGCGTCAGGAAGAATTCATAAAACACTATTTTGATTAATAAATCTGATGAAAGAAAGGCATAAATAAAATGATATATCCTTCAATAAGCGAGCTTACAAACAACAACGAAATCAACCGCTACACACTTGTGGTTGCAACAGCAAAATGCGCGAGAATCATCACCGAAGAATACGTAAAGCAGAGAGAATACGCCGAAAAACTCGCGCTCAGCAAGGAAGCCGACAAAAAAAGCAGCATCGCAAGCATGATAAAGCGCGAATACCGCGACGACAAAGCCGTAAAAACCGCGATAAACGGTCTGTACAACGGCGAATTCAAGATTATCGAGCCGGACGGCAGGGTTGAAATGCTCGGCGGTCATAAGCCTGACGAAAAAAAGGCTGACGAAAGCGAAGAAGAAAACACGGCAGAAGCGGAAGAAGAAAACGCCTGAATTAAAGTAAAATCTAACGGTTGAGAGGCATAGGACGATGGCAGGAGAAGCGAAGGTATATATTCTCGATATCCCGTATCACGCGGATAAGGCGTACTCATACTATATACCTGACATTATCGGGGATTATATAGTTCCGGGCGCCGTCGTCGAGGTTCCGTTCGGCAGGGGAAACCGCAGAATGACCGGCATAGTCGACGAAGTGCTTTCCGCCGACCCTCCGATGAGTACAAAGCCGATCACATCCGCAGTGAGCGACGCGCCCGTTCTGACGTATGAGCAGCTCGGTCTGTGCCGCTTCGTCAAGGAATTCACCCTCTGTACGTTCAGCGACGCACTGAGAGCCATTGTTCCGGCATCCGCTATGGCGAGAGTCATCACATACTACCGCTGTGTTCCGCAGTCCGAGAGGGACAAACCTGAGATTCCGCCGTCGGTGTATTCCGCAATCGGTGAACGCGGCAGAAGAGTCCTCGATATCGCGGAAAAAAAGCAGAAATTTTCGCGCCAGACAATTCAGTCGGAGCTCGACTTCGATGTGACAGGCTCAATCGCCCTTCTCGAAAAGCACGGACTTATAGAAAAGGTCACGGAGATAAAGGGTCAGGCGGCGGTGAAGAAAAAGCTGCTGTATGAGCTGAGCGAGGAGTTTTCCTCTGCACTCTCGAACGACGGAGATGAGCTTGAGCGGACATTGAAAGGTCTGCGCGGCGTGAATCAGCAGAAGGTGCTATCGTTCCTCGCGGAAAACGGACGCTCGGGCGCAGCTGAAATTGCGCAGGCACTTGAACTGAAGCCCTCAGCCGTAAAATCCGCCGCGCTCTCACTTGAAAACAACGCGCTCATAACCTCACGCACCGAGGAGGAATACAGGAATCACT
>JBJFHS010000081.1:0-4534 GCA_051893885.1 Eubacteriales bacterium | reverse complement strand
AGTCGAGACCTGTACTTGAAGCTTTTTTTGCATGGCTTGATACAATAGAACCGGCCGGCGGATCTAATCTCGCGAAAGCTGTGCAGTACGCAAAGAACGAAAAGAGATACCTGTGCCGGTTTCTCGAGTCCGGAGATATCCCGATCGACAACAACCGTGCGGAGAACGCGATACGACCGATGTGTGTTGGACGTAAGAACTGGCTGTTTTCGGCATCGGTAAGAGGTGCGGATGCCAGTGCTATGATGTATTCCGTGGCGGCAACCGCCTGTGCGAATGGGATGAATGTGGAGGATTACCTGGCGGAGCTGTTCAAGTGTGAGGCTGGGACTGTGGTGCTGCCGTGGTGAAGTGAATATGTGAGAATCGTCAGTCTTTTTCGTGGGCTGACGTTTTTCTGTATTGATGAACGTGGATTATTTGATGGTTACTTTCAAACGTATGAAATTTAAAATAACCCGCACGAATATTCGAAATTCAGATAGCTGTGCGGGTAAATTTTATCTTATTTATTAATATTCAGCATGGTGTTATAGGATTTTTACGAACAGCCTCCTTTATCCTATACCGAAGAACCGTTCAAAAAACGCCATAAGCCGGGCAATAACGCCTTGCTTCTTCTCTGTGCGCTTACCTACTCCGAAACGAGATACCGGAGGCAGCAGCTTATCAATATCAGTTCCGATTGTTTTTATCTCACCGTCTCTGAATGCGTTTTCAATGAATTTACGAGTTTCATCCGGTTTCAGTTTTTCTGTCGTGATAATATCAGCAAGCTCCTTTTCTTTCTCTTTAGCAACATAAGTCCGCCATTCTGCCATGACATCATCCACGTCGTTGAGATCACCAATAAAGTTTTCGATAAGGGTCTTTTTACTGCGGAGTTCGGGACTTGCGTCAACGGCTTTTCGGATAGTAATGAGCACTTCTTTGTCTTCACAATGTGTATCGTGATATTTTTTGACGAGCATAAGGATATAGTCGATATTGATCTCAATCTGCCTGATGAGTTCAGTTTCAAATACGATATCGTCAATTATATCGGTACTTTCGCCGCTTTCACGCTTACGTTTCCACTCATCTCTCAGATCCTGGTATCTTCCGAGGTAGTCCTGAAGGTCTCTGTCGGAAAGTATTTCCTTGCCGGCAAACTCATCGAAAGAAACCAGCAAATTGCGCATACGAAGGATAGCTCCGAACAATTCGATAAAGTCCCTCTGGTTCTGCTCTCCGATTATCTGCGGATCAGACAGAGGAAAATTGTTTTCAAGCTCTTCAATCATGTCCGCATAACCGGGTATATTTTTACCGTCAGCAGACTCATAACCGCAGTAGTAATCCTTAAAACTCCTGAGCATAACGATTCCGCCGGAACTTTTATCGCCGAACAGAGAAATGGCAGAGTCAACTCGTTTCTGTAAGTTACGGAAGCACACGATGTTGCCGAAGGTCTTGATGCTGTTCAGAATGCGGTTGGTACGGCTGAACGCTTGTATGAGTCCGTGCATCTTCAGGTTCTTGTCGACCCATAGGGTATTGAGCGTTGTTGCGTCAAAACCGGTCAGGAACATATTTACTACGATCAGCAAATCCAGCTCCTTGTTCTTCATACGCAGAGACACATCGCGGTAGTAGTTCTGGAACTTATCGGACGAGGTGTCGTATGTCGTGTGGAACATTTCGTTATAGTCACTGATTGCGGATTCAAGAAAATCTCTGGAGTTCTGATCAAGCGCGGAAGTATCGGCTGCGTCTTCTTCACCAAGCATACCGTTTTCATCCTCTTCGGACTCGTTGGCGCCAAAGCTATAGATGACCGCAATCTTCAGCTTTTTGGTAATATCCTCGCTCATCTGCCTGCGGAACTCATCGTAGTAAAGCTTTGCCATAGGAACAGAGGCAACTGCAAAAATGGAGTTGAATCCGCTGATACGCTGTTTCTGCTTTATCTCATCTACCTTGCCCCTCTCTGCTGACGCAACATCAGCAATATTTTGGGTTGCGTTAAACATATAGGATTTATTGCCGCGGTAAGTCTTTTGGTCGAAGTGATCCAGAATGTACCCGGTAACAAGCTTAATTCTCTCCGGAGCCATAAAAGCTTTTTCACGGTCAATATCCCAGACGTCTTCATCTTTGATATCGTACTTCTCATCCATAGTCTTGATATAATCGACGCGGAAAGGAAGTACGTTTTTATCGTTGATCGCGTCCACAATTGTGTATGTATGGAGCTGGTCGCCAAAGGCCTGAGCTGTGGTGAAGAATTCAGGATTCTTGCGTGAAGCAGCATTAACAGAAAAAATAGGCGTGCCGGTAAAGCCGAACATATAATACTTTTTGAAATTACTGACGATGGCTTTATGCATATCCCCAAACTGGCTGCGGTGACATTCGTCAAAAATAATCCACGCACTGTTTGTTATATACAGGATGATTCCTATTTCCTTTTATGAAAGAAGACAACTTCTGAATGGTCGTAATGATAATTCGTGATTTTGTGTTTTCAAGCTGCCGTTTCAGAATCGCCGTAGAAGTATTGCTGTCCGCTGCGCCCTTCTCAAATCGGTCATATTCCTTCATCGTCTGGTAGTCAAGGTCTTTTCGGTCAACGACAAACAAAACCTTATCAATAAACGGAAGTCCTGAAGCCAGTCTTGCCGTTTTGAATGAGGTCAATGTTTTTCCGGAACCGGTGGTATGCCAGATGTATCCGCCGCCTGCGATATCTCCGTATTTTTTATAGTTATGCGCGATTTCAATTCGGTTCAGAATACGTTCCGTTGCCGTAATCTGATAAGGGCGCATAACCATCAGCATATTTTCAGACGTAAAAACGCAGTATTTCGTTAAGATGTTGAGTATGGTATGTTTTGCGAAGAACGTCTTTGTAAAGTCAATGATATCCGGAATCGTTTTGTTGTTGGAATCAGCCCAGAAAGATGTGAACTCAAAGCTGTTTGACGTTTTTTCTTTCCTGCCGGTTTTGTTTTTCTGATCCCTGACGGCGTTCCATCGGGTGGAATTGGAATAATATTTTGTGTTGGTGCCGTTGCTGATAACAAATATCTGCACGAACTCATAAAGGCCTGATCCCGCCCAGAAAGAATCCCGCTGGTAACGATTGATCTGATTGAACGCCTCGCGGATAGCAACACCGCGGCGCTTCAGCTCAATATGCACCAGCGGAAGACCGTTCACAAGGATCGTCACATCATAGCGGTTATCGTAGTCAGCGCCGTCTTCCTTGCCCAGAACATACTGATTGATGACCTGGAGCTTATTATTGTGAATCTGCTTCCGGTCAATCAGCGTGATATTCTTGGACATATTATCGTCGCGCCGCAGAACCTGGACGTTATCTTCCTGAATCTTTCTGGTCTTATCTTCGATTTTGTCATTTGGGTTGGCAAGTACGGAATTGAAGAATCGCTCCCACTCCGCGTCGGAAAACTTATAATCGTTCAGCTCCTCCAGCCTTGCACGCAGATTCGTAACCAGATCCCGTTCGTTGTGAATCGGAAGATACTCATATCCCTGCTCGCAAAGGAGACGGATGAATTCTTTTTCAAGTTCGGCTTCACTCTGATAGCTGTCGGAACGCGTTTTGACCGGCTCGTATTCGGTTACAACGGTGTTCTCGTTTGTTTCGGCTACTATGTTAAAATAAGGCATCGGTTTTCCTCCTTTTCACGAAATGGGCTGAAAGGTCAGCAACTTGTCACGGTAATACTCGTATTGCTTTTGGCGCGCTTCGATTTCTGCGGGCAGGCCGGAAGACAGGTCGCTGCATAGGGCGTCGAAGCGGTCGAGGATGGATACTATGCGGCGTTGTTCTTCGAGTGGGGGGACAGAGATTTCTACTTTTTTTAGTTCTGGTGCTGTAAGTTGTGGTATTCCACCCATCGGAACACTATACTGTTTTCCATACATACAATAGTATAGATACTTTGTGTCAACTACAGATACATCCTTTGGTAATATTGTTAAAAGACGAATGATGGGAAAATATGGGTAGTTCCTGTATTCCGCATAACCAATAGTTCCTCTTGCAGCAATTGTAACAGCAGGATTTGTGATTTTTGCGATATTTGTATATCCATATAAAGCATTGTCACCTATGCCATTACTAATAATCGGAATTGTATATATATCCGTTTTTTCTTTTGACATAGCTTCTTTCGGTGCATCTCCTCCTGCGGAAATATTACATATCTCTCCAAGAGTTTTTTTGTCAACATCATCGCCAAAAGTCAGCAGTGTATCTCGAAAATACTCATACTGTTTCTTTCTCGCTGTAAGCTCTTTTGTAAGTTCCATTGTAAGCTCTGCTGTAAACTCAGAGAATTTATCCAGAATACGGACGATTTCACGCTGTACCTCAATTGGTGGTACGGGGATAAGAAATTCTTCCGTCACTGGTAGGGAAATTTGAGGTAAAGACCCCATGCCAGATGCCATATCTCTAAATTGTTGAATATTATTCTTCAAGACATAGAATAAAAACTTAACAGCAATGGGCTCCTCAGCAGTG
>JBJFHS010000080.1:0-4550 GCA_051893885.1 Eubacteriales bacterium | reverse complement strand
CAGCTGACCCGTCCGAAGTGATTCCTATATCATACGCACTGAACGAGAAATGATATCTTTTTCTGAAGTTCTTGCCAAGCTTCTTACAAGAAGCGTCCGCGTCCCCCCGTCTCCCCTCACGAAATTTATGCATAATTCCATTCCTGTATGCACGTTTTTGGCCTTGACAAGTGGAGTTAAAAATGATATAATGGGCTGTAATCCAAAAAAAACAAAAGCAGTGACGGGAAGAAGTAGCGTCGGTACGGCTCACAGAGAACGGTGGGGGCTGGGATCACCGCAGTACGGCCTATGCGAAGTAGTCCCCGAGCTCCGGCGGCGAACGGTATTTTTGAATTTACGTATGTAAAGCAAAAGTGTAACCGGCGGCGTGCTCTCACGTTACAGAGAAGGGGATTTTTATACAGTCCCTCTAAAGCGCACCTGTGAATCATACATCGGGTATGAATTTGCGGGTGAATTCGGGTGGTACCGCGCGATTTTATGCGTCCTGTAATCGGTTGTTCCGGTTATCGGGCGCTTTTTTACTTTAAAGGAGATGATTTTTTATGCCGTATATTGTCGCAGTGGCAGGCGCGTCGGGCTCGGGCAAGTCCACATTCGCCGAAGAACTGAAAAAATACCTCGGGCTGCACGGAGGATGCCGGAATTCCGACAAATGCCCGACCAGCGACGGCTGCACAAACAAAACCGCGCGGGTCTGCATCGTTCCCGCCGACAGGTATTTCAAAAATCCGCTCCCGACTATGGTTTCACCCACAGACGGCGAGACTTACCCGGACTGGAATTCCCCCGAATCCGTCGACATGGACGCGCTGTACGCTGAAATCACACGGATTCGAGACTCGGGCGAAGCGGAATACGTAATCGTCGAGGGCGTGACAATCCTGTGCGATGAGAAAATCCGCGCCGCCGCAGACGTCAGAGTGTTCATCGACGCCTCGATTGAGATGAGGATATACCGCAGGATAAAGCGCAACGTCGAGACAAAAAAGCAGTCGATAGAGTTCATCGGCAGCTACTACCTCAAATGCGCGCGGTACAGGGAAATGGAGTACGCCATCCCATCCGCAAAATACGCCGATATGCACGTCGACAACGAATGGGGCTTCGATATTGAAAAAGAGGGCGAAAAAATATTGGACTTGCTAAAAATATAAGTTAAAGGAGGTATCTTAATGGAAATTATAGAAAATGATTTTATCAATAATATTGACAACATTGAAAACTATTATAATAAAATTATACACGGCGACTGCTTATCTGTAATGCAAAAAATGCCGAGTAAAAGTATTGATATAATAATAACTTCACCACCTTATAATTTATTGAATTCAACAGGAAATGGTCTGAAAAAAAACACAAATTGCGGTAAATGGAAAAATGCAGCAATAAAACACGGATATAATGATTATAGTGATAATATGCCGTATGACAAATATATCGAATGGCAGCAAAAATGTGTTAATGAAATGTATCGTCTCATAAAAGATGATGGAGCTATATTTTACAATAATAAAAACAGGGTTCAAGGCGGTGTTCTTCAGGATCGTCGAGAGATACTCAAAGATGTGCCTGTACGGCAGATTATTATATGGAAACGGTGCGGAGCAATAAATTTTAATGCCGGATATTTTCTGCCGACAACAGAACAAATTTATTTAGTATGCAATAAAGATTTTAAATTAACCAAAGGTGCTAATAAATGGACAGATGTCTGGGAAATTAAGCAGGAAATGAAAAATCCTCATCCTGCGCCTTTTCCGGAAGAATTGACAGACAGAATAATCCAAAGTACAACAGGTCAAATAATTTTAGATCCTTTCGGCGGTTCTGGAACTACAGCAGTATCAAGCATAAAAAACAATAGGAATTTTATTTTGATAGAAAAATCCGAAATATATTGCAAAATGTCAAAGCTACGCCTTGAAGGAAATGAGGATTGGAAAAATGCCGAAAACTATACATGAAATAATCCAAGATTCATCTTTTAAAAACACATATTGGTTCGCACGTTATTTGTTAAACACAGATCAGTACGGTGCATTAGGGCGTTCAAGAGAAGGTCAACTATTAAGTATTGTTGCTTTATTAGAAAGTCTTGCTTCTCAAGAAAGCATTACTGAAAATGAAAAACTTCTTATATTGAAAAATACACTTTTTCAGGAGTTAAAAGGCTTATCTAATAAAAGTATAAAATTAGAAACTCAAATTAATAACTTAATTGAAGTTCTTGACAAAGATATTAATAAATCTGATGATGTTGTAATATTTTGTATTACAGTAAAATACATAGTGATTCCGATAAATCATGCACTTTCAGCGATTCCATCAAATGATACAGAATTCTGCTATAAAGCCGCAAAAAGTATTTTAGATACATTAGGTGAAGAAAAAGCAGGTTTAGTTATCTCTACCTGGGATACTTTAGGAGTAAAAGGATGTCTTGACGCCGAAAGAACCGTTGTTATAGAGGAATTTATAAAATTAATAAACAACTTAACAGATTTGGAAATTGAACATTCTGCAATAGAAGACAATATCCTTTTAACAGCTTTTGTTCAAGAATTTGAACGCAGATTGGGTCAGAAGAGAAAATCACGCGGCGGACATTCTCTTGAAAGTGTAATTTCATTTCTGTTCGATTATTATAAATTTAAATCAACATCTGCTCCAAGTCACTTCGACCAAGATTTAGAAGTGGATAAATGGTTTAAGTGTAAAGATGGCTGGAGCATTGGTATCAGCTGCAAAAGAACCTTGCGTGAGCGTTGGAAACAATTAAGTCAGGCTGACAGAGGTACTTTATCACATTTTAAAATAAAAGAATTATGGCACATAACTACTTATGACAAAGATTTATCTGATGACAAAATAGTGAGATTGGGCGAACAAGGACAAATTTTTTATCTAATGGACGACAGTGAAACTTATAAAAAATGCAGTAATCATCCAGGAATGAAAAATTATGTCAGACCACTATCTCAACTAATTTACGATATACGAAAAAATGTCTAAGTATCACGAAAGGATTAAAATAAAAAATGAGAAAAGAACTCCCAAAAACCTATTCTCCGTCGGAGTTTGAAAACAGAATCTACTCCGAATGGTGCGAGAATAAGCTCTTCACTCCCGAAATTGACCACGAAAAACAGCATTATTCAATCGTAATTCCCCCGCCGAACATCACCGGTCAGCTCCACATGGGCCACGCGCTCGACAACACTTTACAGGATATCCTCATCCGCTATAAGAGAATGCGCGGCTTCTGCACACTGTGGGTCCCCGGCACCGACCACGCCTCCATCGCAACCGAAGCGAAAATCGTCGAGGCTATGCGCAAGGAGGGTCTGACCAAAGAGGACCTCGGACGAGAAAAATTCCTCGAGAGAGCGTGGGACTGGAAAAAGCAGTACGGCGGACGCATCATCGAGCAGCTCAAGAAAATGGGCTCCTCCTGCGACTGGACACGCGAACGCTTTACTCTCGACGAGGGCTGCTCAAAGGCAGTGCGCGAGGTGTTCAACCGCCTTTACGAAAAGGGACTCATCTACCGCGGCGAGAGAATCATCAACTGGTGCCCGCACTGCAAGACCTCCATCTCCAACGCCGAGGTTGACTACAGCGAACAGGACAGCCACTTCTGGCACATTCGCTATCCCCTCGTAGGCGGCGGAGGATACGTTGAGGTTGCCACAACCCGACCCGAAACACTCCTCGGAGATACCGCGGTTGCCGTAAACCCGAACGACGAAAGATATAAGCACCTCATCGGTCAGTACGTCACTCTCCCGCTCGTAGGCAGACGCATTCCGATCGTAGCCGACGAACACGCACAGCTCGACAAAGGTACAGGCTGCGTTAAAATCACCCCCGCGCACGACCCGAACGACTTTGAAGTAGGACGCCGCTGCCATCTCCCCATGGAGGTTTGCCTGACTCCCGACGCGAAAATCACCGACAACTACCCGAAATACGCCGGAATGGACCGCTATGAAGCGAGAAAAGCCATTGTTGAAGACCTGAAAGAGGGCGGATACCTCTGCGAAATCGAGGATCTGAAGCACGAGGTCGGCACCTGCTACCGCTGCGGCACAACAATCGAGCCCATGATCAGCCTTCAGTGGTTCGTCCGCATGGAACCTCTCGCAAAACCCGCGATTGAGGCAGTGCGCGACGGCAGAATAAAGTTCGTCCCCGAAAGATTCGACAAAAACTACTTCCACTGGATGGAGAACACACAGGACTGGTGCATCTCACGTCAGCTCTGGTGGGGCCACAGAATCCCCGCGTTCTACTGCGACGACTGCGGTCACACCGTTGTTTCGCGCGACGACGTAACCGTTTGCCCCAAGTGCGGCGGACACATGACTCAGGACCCCGACACCCTTGACACCTGGTTCTCCTCCGCGCTCTGGCCGTTCTCAACTCTGGGCTGGCCGGAAGAAACCGAGGATTTAAAGTATTTCTACCCCACAAACACCCTCGTCACCGGATACGACATCATCACCTTCTGGGTTTCGAGAATGATTTTCTCCGCACTCGAGTAC
>JBJFHS010000079.1:0-4564 GCA_051893885.1 Eubacteriales bacterium | reverse complement strand
CGTATTATGACGTGTCAAAGGGCGGATACTCCGACGCGGTGATATCGGTCTATCCCGCCTCAGGATATCCCGAAACCTCGTACAGCGGAAAAACCCAGATAAAGCTGCGCGGAAATTCAACGGCTTATCAGCCAAAGCGTCCGTTCCGCCTCAAGTTAGAGAAGAAATCGAACCTTTTCGGCATGGGCGAGAGCAAACACTGGGTACTCCTCGCAAACGCATACGACCGCACAAACCTGCGCAACAAGCTCTCATACGATTTCGGAGCGGAGCTGGGGCTGGCGAGCTGCGAATCGACTCTGGTAAACGTCATTTACAACGGTGAGTATTACGGTCTGTACCAGCTGTGTGAGAACATACGCATAGACGAGGGCAGAGTTGAGATATTCGACTGGGAGGAGGTCGCGGAAGATGTCGCCGAAGCTATCGCAAGGAAGGAAAATCTCCCGAAATCCGAGCAGGCCGCGCTTGAAAACAAGCTGACGTCAAACCTCTCATGGATCACCTCCGGCAAGTTCGGGGACTACACAATATCGGACTATTACGACACCTCGAAGTTCGACATCAGCGGCGGATATCTGATCGAAAACGACGCCTACTACGACGAATACTCGAAGTTCACCACAAAGAACGAAATGAAGCTGATGATTCAGAACCCCGAATATCTCTCTACAAACGACGAGATGATGAGGTATCTGAAAAACTACATTCAGGAGATGGAAAACGCAATCTACTCGCCAAATAGGCTGAACTCCGACGGAAAACACTACAGCGAGTACATGGACGTCTATTCGTTTGTCGACTTCTGGATGGTCAATCAGATGTTCAAAAACGTCGAGCTGCTGTTCAAGAGCTGCTATATGTACAAGGATGTTGGCGGAAAGCTGACATTCGGCCCTATCTGGGATATGGACTGGGCGGCGGGCAACCACGTGAACCTCCACGGCGACGGCGGAAAGTACAATACATGGTGGCACAGCGAAAGTCAGGACCGCGAATACTGGTACCGCGCGCTCTACAACGACCCGTACTTTGTCCTCTGTCTGTACGAGCGCTGGCAGGAGATTCAGGGAAGCATTGACAACATTTTCACAAATCTCGAGTCCGTTTCCAGCGAGATAGAGGTCTCTGCGGAAATCGACAACGCGCGCTGGGGCTACGACTGGAAATACAGCAAAGAAGTGAGCGAGTTCAGAAAGTGGATGCAGAACCGCCGGAACTGGATGAACGAGCAGTTTGAGACGCCCGAGACCCTGCTGAAATCCTTCGGTTACTTCAACCCTTCAAAATCGGTTGAAATCACGTCGGTTACGGAGACGGACGGCGGAATCGAGCTTGAAATCACAGCGGACGCAAAGTTTGTCTCGTGCGATCTCATCATAAACGGCGTTCTTGTGCGGGAGGAGCAGCTGACAGACCCGTCCGGCACGAAAATCTCCATCTCCTCCGATGAACTGAGAGAGTCCGGCAAGTACAACTCAATCGAAATCCTCGCAAAAAATTCGTCCGGCGAGTACAACGTGATAAAGAAACGCTCCGGTCAGAACGGCTCAAACGGCGTCGACGCGGACTACATCTATTACATCGCAAAGTAAATTCTGCAAACAAAAAAGACCGGTCAGCCATACACAAGTCATTTTTACGGCACCGTGCATGGCAGCCGGTCTTTTGTTTTACATATGTCTTACATATTTTTGAGGAACGCGAGGATTTTTTCGGCGAGGAGTACGTGTCCGGCGTCGTTGGGATGGAGTCCGTCGGGGCAGAATTTTTCGCGGATGACGTCGACCTTGGGCTGAATTCCGCTGACGGCGTACAGATCGAGGACGGGGAGAGAGTAATACTCTGCGCAGGAGCGGATTATATCGACGTAGGTTCTGAGATCTGCGACGTTGTAGGCTTTATATCCGTCGCCCGTCATGTTGTCCTCGTTGAGGCGGTGGAGCGGGGTGAGGATGACGATAGGTTTTCCGGGGAAGCGTTCGATAAGCCGGTTCATGAGGTAGTGGCACGCGCCCCAGAATGTATAGACGTCTCTGTCGGCCGGTGTTCCGAGAGGAGCGTCGCCGTGGCCGAAGTCGTTTGTTCCGCCGAAAACCACGACGATATCCGAGTCCTCGTCAAGCTCCTCGACACGGGCGCAGAAATCCTTGTCCCAGACGGCGTTATCGGAGGGTTTTGACTGGCGCGCGATACGTGTTCCGCCGATTCCGTAATTTTTGACTTCCCTGCACTCGCCCATCTGACCGACGAGGGTGACGAAGTGGTGTTCAGCTCCGCTTGTGCCGTGGCCTTCGGTTATGCTGTCGCCGAGAAATGCGATTTTTTTATTTTTTAATTCCATTTCAGCTTGCCTTCTTTTTTTATTTTTTTGGTTTTGTTTTATTATAGCAGGTATTTGGGGGAATTTCAATCATTTTTGTAAGGAATAAAAGGCGATGCCTTTTAAATTTAATTGAATGCCTTGCGCAGGCGGCGCATAAGGAGGTTCCGAAGCCACCTCCTTATGAATCCAGGCTTGTCGTCGTTACGTCAGTTGAGTAGTGGTTGAGCTACCTCGCAAACACCATATGCAGCTGTCACGCCTGAGGGACAATAGGCTAACCGCAGAAGGAATACCAAGGGTTTACCTCACTTGATAAAATAAAGAATAACTCAGGTATTCCCATCCGCGGTTAGCATATTCCGTCCATACAATTTAGTCTTTTTGAACGTGTTCGCGAGGGTTGTCTAACAAATTTAAGTTTCATTTGGACGTGCAAACCAAAACTGAAAGTACCGTCGCGCGAATTCTCAACTACTAAGCAATAACGAAATCGCGGCGCGGGTGATTCATAAGAGGCTTCGCGCCGAAAGCCTCTTATGCCGCTGTCGGTCGGCACCGACATAAAATCATTTTAAAACTCGCAGAGTTTTATTCCTTATTCCCCGATTGCATTTAATAAAAATACCTGCTATAATAGATAAAAAATATAAAAAACAAAAAGGAGCATCAGTACAATTATGGATAGAAAATACGCAGACTTCGCAGCCGAAAAAGCCACCCAGCTTCTCGCAATCGATAGCCCCACGGGATTTACCGATAAAGCCGCCGAATGGGTCAGAAACGAGTTCACCGCCCTCGGATTCAAAGCCGAAATCACAAAAAAAGGCGGCGTCCTCATCGACCTCGGAGGCGAAGATTCTTCCGACGCACTCCTCCTCGAGGCACATACCGATACACTCGGCGCTATGGTAGCAGAAATCAAGGGCAGCGGTCGGCTCAGAGTCACAAACCTCGGCGGCATGAGAGCTGAAAACGCCGAAACCGAGAACGTCAGAGTCCACACCCGCTCAGGTAAAGTCTACGAGGGAACACTCCAGCTCTGCAACGCCTCCGTCCACGTCAACGGCAGCTACGGCGACACCAAACGCAGCTTTTCAACTACAGAAGTAGTTCTCGACGAGGACGTAAATTCCGCCGACGACACAAAAGCTCTCGGAATCGAGGTCGGCGATATCGTCGCGTTCGACGCACGCACAAAAATCACGGACAGCGGTTACATAAAAAGCCGATTCCTCGACGATAAACTCTCCGTCGGCATACTGCTCGGCTTCGCAAAATTCGTAAAGGACGAAAACATCACTCTCCCCCGCCGCACATATGTCCACGTCACAGTGTATGAGGAAGTCGGCCACGGAGGTTCGGCGTCTGTTCCGGCCGGTGTTACCGAGGCGATCTCGGTCGATATGGGCTGCGTCGGCGACGGACTCTCCTGCACCGAAAAAATGGTCTCCATCTGCGCAAAGGACTCCGGCGGACCATACTCCTATGCGGTCACGGGAAAGCTGATCGAGGCGGCGAAGAAGGAGGAGGCTGACTACGCGGTCGACGTATATCCGTACTACGGCTCGGACGTCGAAGCTACGCTCAGCGCGGGTTGTGATATCAGACACGGACTCATCGGCTCCGGAGTCTACGCAAGCCACGGCTACGAACGCTCACACGTCGACGGAGTCTACAACACGCTCAAGGTGCTCAAGGGCTACCTCGGAGTGTAAAATCGCTCGTTATTCACTGTTCAATACACCTTTAAGCCATATGGGAGGTAAAATATGGTATATCTGAGCAGCTTCTCTATGCTGACGCAGGAGCAGGAAGACTGGTTTTTCGACGTACACAACCCGAATTTCAAAAAGAAAAACTTCCGCACCGTCTACACGACGAAATACCCGTTCGGATTGTTTTACGGCCGCGGATTTTCTGAATTTTTATTCACCGACATAACGGTTTTCTGCGGCAACAACGGAAGCGGAAAGAGCACTGTCCTCAACGTGATCGCGGAAAAACTCGGAATTGAGCGCGGAACGGTGTACAACAGAAGCGACTTTTTCGACGATTACGTTGAGCTGTGCAGCTATAAATTGGCCGGAAATACACGTGATAAGCTCCCGCGTGACAGCAGAATCATCACAAGCGACGACGTTTTTGAGCGGGTACTGGAGCTGCGACGGCTCAACGACGGAATCGACAGCCGCAGAAACGAGCTGATAAAGGAGTACATCACCGAACGCGACCCGGACA
>JBJFHS010000078.1:0-4583 GCA_051893885.1 Eubacteriales bacterium | reverse complement strand
AAATAAAACATTATGTCGACGGGTGCGCGATTTACATTTCCAAATCATCCTCGTCAAAGCGGGTCTGGGGTGAGAACACTGGAACAAGGTCTCAGCTTGACGAGCGCAACCGCGAAATCAGAAAAGCCTACGACGGCGGCGAAAGTGTGTCGTCCCTCAGCGAGCGATTTTGTCTGTGCGAGGACAGCATACGAAAAATTCTCAGAATGGTCAAAGAATAAAAGAAAATCCGAGCTGTATTTTGCATTCCTGCAGCGTACAAGTTCGGATTTTTTTGTTTGTTTAAAAATCGGGTGTGAATCGTTTTGTAGCGGACGAACGCTCCTGCATGAAGCCGTCAAAGCCCAGCCGGACTGCCTCATCCCGCACCTTTATGTATTCGTAGGTAGTGATTTTCCGCGCGATGTCGTGGAATTTTTCGTCCGGCGGAAGAAATTCGGGTGTGTACTGCGCCATCAGCGAGAGGATTATTCCATCCGGCGGGACGACCTCGGCGACTTTATGCAGCACCGCGATTGAGTCGTCTCTGTGTGACGGAAGGACGAGGTGCCGCACGATTATTCCGCGCTTCATCATTCCCTCTCCGTCGAAAATCGGCTTTCCATGCGTTTTATACATCTCAGCGAGCGATTCTGCGGCGTAAAGCGAGTAGTCTGCGGCGTTTGATAGGCGTTTTGCGAGCTCGGGAGAGGCGTACTTGAAGTCGGTGAGGTAGATATCGACAGTTTTATCGAGAAGGCGAATCGTCTCAGGGAGCTCGTAGCCGCCGGTATTCCACACAATCGGGAGCTTCAGTCCACGGCTTTTTGCGGTTCTTACGGCTTCGATGAGCTGCGGGGTGTATTGCGTCGGCGAGACGAGGTTTATATTGTATGCGCCAAGCCTCTCAAGCTCGAGCATTTTTTCCGCTAAGGCATCGGGCGAATATTTCTGTCCTTCCGAGCTTTTCCGGCTGATTTTTGAGTTCTGGCAGTACACACAGCCGAGCGGACAGTGGGTGAAAAATATCGCTCCCGAGCCGCGTTTGTTTTCCATATCCGCGAAAATATCGGTGTTATAGCCGCTTATCGGGGGTTCCTCCCAGTGGTGCAGCATAATTTTTGAGACCTCGATATCCCGCGACGCTCCGCAGTAACCTTTTTTTGTAATTCTGTCGGCGCCGCATTTTCTCGGGCAGAAGGAGCAGCACTCACTCACCTTTGTTGCCCTTGATGTACTTTGAAATCATGCTGTGCTTGAGATCCCACAGCTTCTGAGAGAGGTCGATGTAATACTCGTGCGGATTTTCAAAGCGGAGAACTTCCTTCCACATTGTCGCAATCTCACGCGCGCAGTGGTCCCTGATTTCGTCGAGCGGGGGCAGGTTATAAACGAGCTCGCCGTTTCTGAATATCGGAACGAGCACTTCCCTTGCGGTATAGTTGTCAATTATGCGGCGTTTCCATGTGTGTTCGGGGTCGAAAATCTCAAGGGGTGCGGAGTCGTCGATTTTCTCGTCGTGAAGCATAAGAAGGTCCGCCTCAGCTTTGCCGGTTTCGTTTGAATAGAGGCGGTAGATTGTCTTGAATCCCGGGTTTGTGATCTTCGCGGCATTTTCGCTGACCTTGATTTTCGGTGTGATCACACCGTTTACATCCTCCGAAGCCGCGAGCTTGTACACACATCCGAACACCGCGTCGCTCTTTGCCGTGATGAGACGTTCGCCAATTCCGAAGCCGTCGATGCACGCCTCCTGCGAGAGAAGCTCCGTGATGAGGTATTCGTCAAGCGCGTTGGAGACGATGATTTTGCAGTCCGTCAGTCCTTCGGAGTCGAGATAAGCGCGCGCTTTTTTGGTAAGGTACGCGATGTCGCCGGAGTCGATTCTGATTGCGCATTTTTTCAGTCCCATCGGCCAGAGAATGTCCTTGATTGCTCTGACAGCGTTGGGAAGACCGGAGCCGAACACGCTGTATGTGTCGACGAGGAGCGTGGGGTTATTTGGATACAGCTTACAGTAGGTTGTAAACGCGTCGTATTCGTTGTCGAACATCTGAACCCATGAGTGAGCCATTGTGCCGCCAGCCGGAACTCCGTATAGCTTGTCAGAGAGCGTGCAGGCTGTACCTGAGCATCCGCCGATATAAGCGGCACGCGCACCGTAGACAGCGGCATCTTCACCGTGAGCGCGTCTTGAGCCGAATTCGGATATCGGACGGCCCTTTGCTGCGCGAACCATTCTCGACGCTTTTGTGGCGATGAGCGACTGGTGGTTGAGCGCGAGGAGGACGTAGGTTTCGATAAGCTGCGCCTGAATTACGGGTGCGCGGACTGTCAGAATCGGCTCACCGGGGAAAATTACGGTTCCCTCCGGCACGCCCCAGATATCTCCCGTGAATCTGAAATCGGCGAGGTAGGAGAGGAATTCCTCCGAGAATATTTTCTTTCCGCGCAGAAATTCGATATCGGCGGGGGTGAAGCGTAGATTTTCGATGTAATGCACAATCTGCTCAAGACCCGCGGCGATTGCGTAGCCTCCTCCGTCAGGAACGCGTCTGAAAAACACGTCAAAATACGCGATTTTTTTTCGCATTTCGGTTTCAAAATATCCTCTGCTCATCGTGAGTTCATAGAAATCACAGAGCAGAGCTAAGCTGTATTCGTCGTTTTTCACAATATGACTCCTTTGTAAATGCTGTTGATTTATAATTCCTGATATATTGTTTCGAGATGTCTTGTAGCCCATGCTTCTTCGATGAGCGCGTCGACGTCGACCTTTGCTTCTTCGGCGAGGACTTTTTCAAGCTCGGGCTGAGTGCGTGGATGGCGGGGTGTGAACACGGTGCAGCAGTCGTCGTACGGCAGGATCGAGGTGTCGAACGTTCCGATTGCGCGGGATATTTTTACGATTTCCTCCTTGTCCATACCGATGCAGGGGCGGAAAACGGGGATTGATGCGGCATCCTCTGTAACGCACATCGCTTTCATTGTCTGGGATGCGACCTGACCGAGTGATTCGCCGGTGACGAGCACGTGGCATTCGTTTTCGGCAGCCACCATCGAGGACAGCTTCATCATGAAACGGCGGAGAAGGAGTGTGAAATAGTCCTCGGTGCAGTTGTCCCTGAGCGATTCCTGAATATGGGTGAGAGAGACGACGTGAACCTTGATTTTTCCGCAGTATTCGGTGAGGTGGGATGCGAGCTGCATTACCTTATCGTGCGCCGCCTGTGACGTATAGGGGAACGACTCAAAATGCACACACTCGACGGTCATGCCGCGCTTCATCATCATATAGCCCGCCACGGGTGAGTCGATTCCGCCAGAGAGCAGTAAGAGACCCTTTCCGGCTGAACCGAGCGGCATTCCTCCGGCACCCTTATCCTGTCCGGCGTGGATGTAGGCGTGCTCCTCGCGGACTTCGATTTTGACCGTGATTTCGGGCTCGTACAGGTTGACGCTGATTCCGGGGACAGCCTCGAGAACCGCGTATCCGACTTCGCCTGAGAGCTCGGGGGATGACAGCGGGAACTTTTTGTCGCTGCGTTTTGCCTCACATTTGAAGGTTTTCACGCCGCGCAGCTTTGCGGGGAGGTATTTTTTTGCGGTTTCGATTATTGACTCAAGTGTTTTTTCGGCGACGGCGGCCTTGCACAGCGCGACAAATCCGAACACCTTGCCGAGCTGGCTGTAGAGCACGTCGAGGTTTTCCTCTGCTTCCTCGTCATTCGGCTCGACGTACACGGTGCTCTGGTTATATCTAACGGTGTAGTTTCCGACCATTGCGGCGCGCCGTCTGACCTCCTTCAGCAGCTGATTTTCAAATGTAGAGCGGTTGGTGCCCTTCAATATGATTTCTCCGTACTTACAGAGAATTATTTCCTTGATTTTTTCATTATTCGGCATATTTTTTCCCGTTTCAACAATAATTTTTATTCTGTTATTCAGTATTTATGCTGCTGATATTACATACAGAATATACTGATTATACAAACCCATAATAGTATAGCACATTTGAAGATTATATAAAATAGCGAATTTTACCAAACAGACGGTGGTTTTGGCGAAAAAAATAAAGCACAGTACCGACAAATACTGTGCTGTTTTGCTTATGCTTCGGTATGTGCGCGACTTACGGCATTGAGAAAATCCGCTGCCAGCGCAAAGGATAGCTCATCCGGGTCGATTTCGGGATGCCACTGAACGGCTTTGAAATAGCTGAGAGTATCGTGTTCCAAAGCCTCAACCAAACCGTCGCAGGATACCGCCGCCGCTTTAAGTCCCTCTCCGAGTGATTTAACGGACTGGTGGTGATAGCTGTTCGTGACGATTTCGTCTTTTCCCGCGATTTTTCCGACGAATCCTGACGTTTTTACGACGTGTCTCGGGTTTCCGTTTTCGTCTGTGCAGGTGTGGCTGTCGTTTTCATGCAGCTGTGCGGAGATATCCTGCCAGAGAGTGCCGCCGAAGAACACGTTCATCACCTGAATTCCGCGGCAGATTCCGAGCACGGGCTTGTCGAGTGAACATATCTCCCGCAGCAGAGTGAGCTCATACGTGTCGCGCTCGATCTGGATGTCCCCGCAGAAATCCTGCTTTTCCTC
>JBJFHS010000077.1:0-4594 GCA_051893885.1 Eubacteriales bacterium | reverse complement strand
CACAGCGACCTGTGCGAAGACAGTTTTCTTGCACTCAACGGATACGAGCTTGACGTGAGCGAACCGGGCAAGGCGTTCAACTTCACTCGCACGGCTCATATGTGCTTCATCGCGAAAAAACAGGACAACCTGACTCAGGTCTGCTACAATAAGGATAAGTACATCTGGGGAAACGCGAGAAACTACATACCTCAGCTGAAGTTTGACCGCGACGACTACGAGAGGGTATACTCACACGAGGGCGTGTCGGATATGATAAAAAAGGGCAGGGAGAGCGGATTCTTCGTGACGTACAACCACCCGACATGGTCAATCGAGAGCTACCCCGAATACTCCGGCTACGAGGGCATGGACGCGATGGAAATCTTCAACACCGGCTGCGACAGGGGCGGATGGAACGAGTACAACGCCCGCTGCTACGACGATCTGCTGCGTCAGGGTAAGCGGATTTACTGCGTCGCGGCTGACGACAACCACAGCAGCGGATGTCACAGCATCGGTACACCGGGATTTGACTGCTTCGGCGGCTGGGTCATGATTTTCGCGGAAAAGCTCGAGTATAACGCAGTCATCAAGGCTCTCGAGGAGGGAAAATTCTACTGCGTCAGCAGCTTCAGCTCAGATGGCCCCGCGATTGAGGAGTTTTACGTCGAGGACGGCTGGGTGTACGTAAAGACCTCGCCGGTGAAGCGAATCTGCTACATGACGAAATACCGCCGCGCAGAGCTTCAGGGAGCTTTGGATGGCGGGTACATCACGGAGGCAAAGTTCAGAATAAATCCCGACGACGGCTACTTCCGCCTCGACATAATGGACGGGTTCGGCTCTCACGCAAACACAAATGCGATTTTTACGGACGAAATTTTTTAAATAAATGACGTTTTGTTTTAATAATTAACATTTACGTGTTGACTTGCAGTGCGCTTTTGTGTAAAATAATAACGATATTGAAATAAATACAAACGAAAGGACAACAGAATGCAGTACAGAAAGAATGCAAAGCTCGGAATCGAGTTCTCCGCGTTCGGTATGGGATGTATGCGCTTCCCGATGAAAACGGACGAAAACGGAAACAGAGTCGTCGACGAGAGCATCTCAACCCCCGTTATAAGACACGCCATTGACAACGGAGTGAACTACGTCGACACCGCGTATGTCTACTCCGACAGAAAGAACGAGATGGCTGTGGCACACGCGCTCAGAGACGGCTACAGAGAAAAGGTCTACCTCGCGACAAAAATCCCCACATGGGACATACATACCCCCGAGGACATGGACAGACTCCTTGAGGAGCAGCTTTCCAACCTCGAGACCGACCACATCGACTTCTATCTCGTCCACTCTCTCAACAAGGGAAGCTGGGAAAAGGTTCGCGACATCGGAATCCGCGAGTTCCTCGACAGAGCAAAGGCGTCCGGCAAGATAAAATACGCCTGCTTCTCCTTCCACGACGGATACGACGCGTTTATCGACATAATCGACTCCTACGACTGGGATATGTGCCAGATTCAGTTCAACTACATGGACATAAACAATCAGGCTACAATCAGGGGACTCGAATACGCGGGCAAAAAGGGCATTCCCGTCGTAATAATGGAAGGTCTGCTCGGCGGAAAGCTGGCTAACGCACCCGCAAACGTTCAGGCTCTCTACGATGAGTTCCCCGTAAAGCGTTCACCCGTCGAGTGGGCGTTCAGATGGATCTGCAATCACCCCGAGGTCGCTACGGTTCTCTCCGGCGTCACAAATATGGAGCAGTGCGACGACAACCTTGCAATTTTCGACCGCTGTGAGACCGGCATCATGACTCCCGAGGAAGAAGAGCTCATCGACAGAGTCCGCGACGCCTACAACAGCCGCACAAAGGTCGGATGCACCGGATGCCGCTACTGTATGCCGTGTCCGAACGGGGTAGATATCCCGAAGATTTTCTCAATCTGGAACAACTTATTCCTCTACGACGAAAAGCTCTCCGGCAACGGAAGATACCGTAAGACTGTCGAGGAAGGCAACGGCGCTGCAAACTGCGTTGAATGCGGTGCGTGCGAGGGAATCTGCCCGCAGCATATAAAGATTATAGATATGCTCAAGCAGGCTGACGAGGAAATGAAGTAAGAAAATCTGATTAAAGCAAAAAGACGCCCATTTGTCGGTGACAGGCGGGCGTTTTTGTGTCTGATGGATAATTGGTGCAGAACAGGATGAACACAGAAGTAAAAATAGAAACCAGGCGGCTGTATATGCGTGAGATGAGGCAGTCGGATTACCCCGCGCTTTGCAGGATGCTCAAGGACGACGAGGTGATGTACGCCTACAACGGAGCGTTCGACGACGGGATGGCTCGGGCATGGCTTGAGAAGCAGCTGTCGCGATACCGGGAATACGGCTTCGGGCTGTGGGCGGTGATTCTAAAAGACACGGGCGAGATGATAGGCCAGTGCGGTCTGACGATGCAGGATTGGAAGGGCGAGCAGCTTCTCGAGATAGGATATCTTTTCATGAAGGAATTCTGGCACATGGGGTACGCCGCCGAAGCCGCAGAGGGCTGCAAAAACTACGCATTTAACAAGCTCGGAGCCGTCAGAGTGTGCTCAATCATCCGCGACACGAACATCCCCTCGCAAAATGTGGCTCTGCGCAACGGCATGAAGCCCATTGACACGTGGGTAAAGCACTACCGCGGTGTCGATATGCCGCACATACTTTACTCCGTCGAAAAATAAGCAAAAATCCTCCCGTTTCACATGAAGCAGGAGGATTTTCATTAATGTAAATAACGTGAGCTCACTTGCCGTACGAGCCGGTCGTGTCAAAGACTATGCCGCTGTCCTCTTTTGCGCGTGAGGTCTTGATTTTTTCGCTGAGGTGGGACCAGAATTCTTCGCCGTCGTTCGGGAGGTCGACCCACTTGCCGGTCCACGACGAGAGCATCATTGCGTTGGAGATGGAGAGACCGTTGATTCCCTCGTAGCCGGGTGCGAGAAGCTCCTCACCGTAGAGAATGTGGTTCGTGAAGTTCTTGAGAATTCCGACGTGCTGTTCTCCGCCGCCGTTTTCGATTTTGATTTCTTCGGTCTTGTTGGGAATGGATGCGAATCCCTGCGTGGTTCCGAAGGTGAATTCTCTCTCATCGACGTCGAGCTTGGTGTAGAACAGTCTGCCCGATTCGTAAACGAGCTTTCCCTTTGAACCGGTTATCTCAAGCCTGTTCGTGCCGGGATATTCGCCGGTCGTCGTGATGAACACACCTGTCGCGCCGTTCGGGTACTTCGCCATAGCCGTGACGTCGTCTTCTACCTCGATGTCGTGGTATTTGCCGAATTCGCAGCTTGCGTAAATCGATGAGGGCATACCGAAAATCCACTGCCAGAGGTCGAGGTTGTGCGGGCACTGGTTGAGAAGTACGCCGCCGCCTTCACCTGCCCATGTAGCTCTCCATCCGCCGCTGTTGTAGTACGCCTGTGTTCTGTACCAGTCGGTGATTATCCAGATGCATCTCTTGAGCTCGCCGAGTGAGCCGTCCTGTACCATTTCGCGCATCTTCTGATACAGCTTGTTTGTGCGCTGGTTGTACATGATTCCGAACGCCTTGCCGCTCTTTTTAGCCGCCTCCATGAAGGGGTAGATGCTCTTTGTGTAGACGCCGATCGGCTTTTCGGAGAGCACGTTCAGTCCGTTTTCAAACGCGTCCGTACCGATGATCGGGTGAAAATAGTGCGGGGTCGCAATCATGACCGCGTCGATAAGTCCGCTCACGATCATCTCGTGCGAGTCGGCAAAATATGCCACCTTGTCTCCGCAGATTCCGCGCGCCCAGTCGAGTCTGTCAGGCTTGATATCGCAGACAGCCGTCAGTTCAGCGCCCGGGATTTTGCCTTCAAACAGATTTTTTGTGTGGCCGGAACCCATGTTGCCGAGACCAACCACACCGAATCTTACTTTATCCATTTTTTCCTCCGTTGCTGTATCGCTCATCTGATTAAAAAATCGTTGCGAGCAATAATTGGTAAAGCTATTATACAACAGCGCGGCGGATTTTTCAACGATTTTGTGAAAATTTATGGGGACGAATCCTGCCTGAATTGCTTTTTACAATGCCGCACAAATAAAAACACTTTGCGGTGAATGATTATTCGTCGAAATCTTCATCGTGCTCCTTGAAAAAGTCGTGGTACACGCGAATGCTCTCGAGTTCCGTCCACGGCGTGATCATTGGCGGAGCGATGTCGATGTCGTAAATCCGGGCTCGGCGGAGTGAGAGCAAAAACGGCGAATGCGTCGAGATTATGAACTGGCACCCGTGGCTGCGTACGCTGTCCTCGATGAAATATTTCAGCTCGAGCTGGTTCTGCGGGGAGAGGCTGTTTTCCGGCTCGTCGAGGAGGTAGAGCGCGTTGTCCTTCACCGTTTCGACGAAAAACGCCAGCGCACTCTCGCCGTTTGACCGCTCCTGTACGTTATTCATAAGCTGCGAACGTATATATGCCGACTGAGTCAGTCTTTTTTTGCGCAGATCGGCTGTTTTCTTCCACCTGTCGTAGTCCTCAAGCCCGTTGAACACGTTCACCTTGTCCGGGTCGCGTTCGGTAATGTA
>JBJFHS010000076.1:0-4632 GCA_051893885.1 Eubacteriales bacterium | reverse complement strand
TCCTGCTTCATAAGACGCGATGGTGCGGGAAGAGACTCCGATTCGCCGTCCGAGCTCAGACTGAGAAAATTTTTTTGCTTCACGCAGATGTTTAACTTTATCTCCAAAGTTCATATTTATACCTCCGAAGTGAAGAATAACTTCAATATTTGATATTGACAATGAAGATAATCTGCTGTATAATATGGAATATGAAGATCATCTTCATGAATATTATAACGTACCTGAAGAAGAATGTCAATATGTTTCAAAAAAATATTGAAGATATTCTTCATGATCTGGAGTGATTTATATGAGTACACGAACAATCCTGCACAGTGATGCCAACTGCTTTTATGCCTCGGTCGAAATGCTGCTCAATCCGGAACTTCGCGGAAAAGCAGTCGCCGTATGTGGGAGCGAAGATGACCGCCACGGTATTGTGCTGGCAAAAAACGAGATAGCCAAGAGGGCGGGTGTAAAAACCGGTCAGGCCAATTGGGAAGCGCGTCAGGTTTGTTCGGGGCTGGTCTGTGTCCCTCCTCACTATGAGCAGTACAACAAATTTTCTGCTTTGCTGCGCAATATTTATCTCCGCTATACTGATCTGGTTGAGCCGTTCGGAATGGACGAATGCTGGCTTGATGTCACCGGCAGCGAGAGAATTCACGGTTCGGGTCCGCAGATCGCCGAGGAAATCAGGCAAACCGTCAAGGAGGAACTCGGGATCACGGTGTCAATCGGAGTATCCTTTACAAAGATACTTGCCAAGCTCGGCAGCGACATGAAAAAACCCGACGCCATTACCGTGCTGGACGCAGACAACTGGAAGGAGCGGGTGTGGCCTCTGCCGGTATACGATTTACTGTTTGTCGGCCCCAAAACGGCGAGAAAGCTCGTGAAGCGCAACATTCTGACTATCGGCGACCTTGCCCACATAGAACCGAAGTTTCTGCAGGACTGGTTTGGAAAAATGGGGCTTGAGCTGTGGATTATCGCCAACGGAGAAGACCGGTATCGCGTCAGAGCGGATGGATGTGATGAACCGGTAAAGAGCGTCGGCCACGGCATCACCTGCAACACAGACCTTCACAGAGAAGAGGAGGTATGGAGGGTAATTCTGGAGCTTTCACAGGATATCGGCCACCGTCTCCGGGCTTACGGTCTGTCGGCCAAAGGCGTGAGATTGGGCGTTCGTGACAATGAGCTGGAGTACGAGATGGCGCAGACACAGCTGTCATACCCGTCCCAGAGCCCGATGGAGATAGCGCAGGCTGCCCGTTTGATTTTCAATCAGAAGTACCGGTGGCTCAATCCTGTCCGGGCGATCACCGTTACCGGCATCAACCTTGTGCCTGCCGCTCAGGACATACAGATTGATATGTTCGGGGATGCGCAAAAGCATATACGCCGTCAGAAATTAGATGATTGTGTCGATGAAATCCGGGGACGCTTTGGGCAGAAGGCCATTTATTCAGCCTCTCTCATGGGCGATATTCATATGCCGGACGATGACCGTCAGCTGCTTCGTTTGCAGGGAGCACGTTATTCATAAATGCGGTGAATATGCATATTGGCGGATGTACATCAACCTGCTTATCTTTATTCCAGCCTGTCATTCATATACCGGCTGTACTTTTCGTTCCATATGTCTTCGTCAAACAAGTCCGCCGCCATATTGAACAAATCAAACCGCCAGCCGTTCTCCGTCCTGACCATGCGTATCGGAGCGCTGATTGTGTAAACTTCATCGTCCGTGTATGTGAAGCCGGTTCCGCGAATCTCAAAAATATAGTGACCTGTAACTTCAAATTCTATCAATTCGTCGGTTTTATCTGTCAGATTGAAGGTATCCGGATATAAATTCGGTACGTATGAAGTATTGCCGCCTTTTGAAGCGGAGGGATAATAAGTCCTTCCGTCAACATTTATGTATTCCGCCGCCAGCACCTCCGCGTATTCATCCGTGAAAACCGTATGAATCATGTCGATAAAGCTGCCGTAATCCTCATACCTGCCCTCTGCCGCCGTGTACAACGGGTATTTTCCGCCGATTTTTTCGCCCTCTATGGATTCATAGTTCCGTTTAACAAACCATCTTCCATCCGATAAAGGAAAATTATCAGGCTCCTCCAGGCCGATAAACAAGGGATATATCGTTTTCGCGCGAAGATACAGCTCCTTTTGCTCTTCATCCAGAAAATCCGGAACCGACGAGTTCGCTACAGCCGCATAGCTTATAATCGGGGAGTCAGGATCGCTGCTTTGACGATTGTAGTCTGCGCTCAATCCGACAAGCTTCAGGTTGTCCCCGGAACTTTCATATATGAACCTGCAGGTCCCGAAATTTATTGAGTCTGAGGTGTTGACTATTTTACATTCAACATAAATCTTTGAGTTTTCCGTATATGCCGACAGAATTTCGCCGCTGTACGGTTTTTTCGCTGATTCAGACTCGTTTAATATGTAATATTCGCCGCTTGAATAGTTTGATAGTGAAATAAAGCTTGTGTCGGTATATCCGAAAAGTTCAGCAGCTATTTTTTCGGCGTCCGAGATACTTACGGCGCATTTTCCGTCAACCGACTGAAGCATTTCTGTGTAAGGATGGTTTTCGCTGCCCGCGTAGAGCTGAATCGAGTTAATGAAATTATGGATGTCCTCCTCTGAAATATACGAGTACGTCGGAAACCAGCTGTCCGTGAGGGAATACTCAATTATCTGCTCGGTCAGCACGATCGCGGATGAACAGTCGACGTTATTTTCGGAATAATCTTTCGGCTGATATGTTTCTCTGGCGCACGAAAAAAGCAATCCGGCGAGAGCTAATATAATCAGGCAAAATTTTTTCATGATTTCCTCCTGTTACAGTAGTTTATACCTGCATTATAAATTACAAAGACATATATGTCAATTAATTATAGAAATAAAATTTTCTTTTATTTTTCAAAAGTCGTTTTACGGATTTACCGCCTGTTTTGTGATTCCCAGAGCGGCAGTTTGTTTCATATTTGCACAGTATTTTACGAATTTCGCTCCGTCAGCCCGATATTATACATATTATATGATATTGCTGTTGTAAATGAGGAATTATTATGTTATAATGTAAAAAAATCTCTTTGTTGATGAAATGGCACTTATGATGTTAATGTTACAGTATATCAATGAATAAAACACAGAATGAAACATATGACAAAGCGGCGATGCGGGGAATTCTTCAGCCGTTAGTTGAGGAAGAACATCAGACTAAATTACGTTGTCAATGATAATGAAGCAAAACAACAGACGAACAAAATTCAAAGCAATCGCTGCGGCTGTACTTGTGATGGCATCCCTCGTCAGCGTGAGATTTGTCAAATAGGCATTCATTTCACTATCATTGGATTGTTATGGATGCAATTAATCAGGGAATAGTTACTCAGTAAAAAATAAAGAAAGGAAAAATTGACAATGGAAAACACGATCGACCGCTCTAAGGATTTTCATGCTCCCATCTACAGATTGTTCAGCGAAAAGGAGATTGACGAGCTGACAGACGAGGAATTTGAAGTTCTGGTAACTAAGATAGAAACTCCGCTCAGACGTACCCTTCCGCCGCTTGACCCTTCGTTTTCGAGCTTCTTCGCAGGTGATAATCTTGACGCGTTTGACTGGGACAAGACAGAAATGGCTGTATATAAAAGAAAAATGGCCGCTGATTTATGTTTTTTCGGCAGCTGCGACCAGTACGCGAGAATTTTTAGTTTGTGCCGTACAATCGGAGCAAAGAACATATATGATATTGGCTGCGGTCCCAATCTGCAGGCGTTTCTGATGGTGTATTCACAGGATATGAGCTATACAGGAATTGACGACAGACTGTGTGACCCTATGGAATTCGGATGGCCGTTTGATAAGATGTTTGAACCTTCACCCGAATATCTGAACGACTTATTTAAAAAGTTTGTCGGCAGTGACAGAATAAGATTTGTTAAGGATAAATATCCCTGCAAGCTGGATATTGCTGAAAATAACATTGCTGTAGCCCTTGGATCTATAACAAGTCATATAATCAAGAAACCTGAAACAATGATAACTATCGCCAGAGATTTTGAAAGAATCATGATAGACGTACCTGTCAAAAAAATGGATGTTCAGGATTTCTCCGCAAAGGATATCATATATAATGATGTGAACATATGGCGAAATACAAGGGATGAATATTTAAGCCGTATGCAGGAGCTGATGCCGGAGTTTACGTTCTATGATTTTGGCGGACATCTCAATCACACATTCGGCACAAGAGTTCCGGGTGACAAGGAACGGCTGGACAGTAAGTTTGTATGTGTAAACGGACGCTATATGACCGGACTTTTCGACATGGAATGGTATCGGGAAATGGATAGGTAAAAGTATCTGCTGACGGACACTCTGATATTTCCGTAAATAACTGTTCGGATATTTTCAGCGGAGAAGTAATATACATTTTTCCTGTTTGGCTTTGACTGAATCTCCGTTTTTGTAATTTAGTTATTCTTATCGCATTGTCCAATGTGTCGCTGCTCTCAAGACATAAAAAAATTCCTCCTATCGCAGTTCTGTCTCTGTTCTGCCATAGGAGGGATTTATTGCATTTTTCCGTTTATCGTAATTATGCAGTTATTCAAGTACAAC
>JBJFHS010000075.1:0-4726 GCA_051893885.1 Eubacteriales bacterium | reverse complement strand
GACTCCTTCTGCTGATGTAAACCAAAAAACTTACGAAAATAGTTCTCTTGTTAAGGATTTATATTCCTCAGATGTTATTTTTGCCATACAAAAAACAGCTTAACCGTTGATTCGGGCGTTGTCCGTAGAAAAAATGCACAAAAATTCACGTTCTAATTGTGCATTCGGATGAATCTTGACAGGAATATAAAAGATTGTGTTGATTATCTTGAAAAAAAGTGCTATAATGGGGTAAGTTTAAATGACCCGTATTTACTACGCTTTATTCAAAAAAGCACGAGGAGGATTTACTGAATCATGAAAAAGGTGTTATCCCTTATCCTTGCTATGATGATGATAATGTCAGTCGCAGCCGGATGTACGACACTTGAAAAAGACCCTTCCGACCCTGAGGGCAAAAAATACGACAAGGGCGCGATAATCGATATGTACCTCACCACCGAAGTGTTCAACTTTGACCCGCAGGTGAGCCTTACCGACGACGCACAGCTTAAAATTTTCAGACTTATTTATGAAGGTCTTACCACCATCGACGAAAACGGCAAGTGGAAAAATGCCGGCATGAAGAGCTACAAGGTCGATGTTGACGACGGTGAGGAATTCACTATTCTCGTCACACTCAACTCCAACAGATGGAGCGACGGACGTACCGTTCAGGCTGCCGACTATGTTTACTCCTGGAAAAGACTCCTCGACCCCGATTCAACAAGCGAGGCTTCTTCTCTCCTGTTCGACATCAAGAACGCACGCGCCGTAAAGACCGGTGACGCAACTATCGACGACCTCGGAATCGCCGCAGTTGATACATATGTCCTCCAGATCGAATTTGAGCAGAAAATCGACCTCGACCAGTTCTTCGAGAATTGCTCCTCGACCGCACTTGTTCCGCTTCGTGAGGATGTAATCACACGTTACGGCGAGGATATCTGGGCTCAGAAGGCAACTTCAATCGTTACAAACGGTCCGTTCTGTCCGAAGGATATCACATACGGCAATACTCTCCGTCTCGAGCGTTCATCCTATTACTACCTCGATCAGGAAAAAGAGGAGCCGCTTGACAAGTACGTCATTCCTTACAGACTTCTCACCAAGTACAGTGAGGGCAATGCGGAAGCTCAGCTTTCTTCTCTCCTTGAGGGAAATATCTTCTACGACGGCGAAATCCCTCTTTCACAGAGAGCAGCATACAAGGACGCTGCAGTTGTCACTGACATGATGACAACCCATACCTATGTCTTCAACACAAACAATTCGCTCTTCTCAAAGCCTGAGGTCAGACGCGCGCTTTCCATGGCGATCGACAGAAACCAGATAGTTTCCATCATCACCTTTGCCAAGCCCGCTACCGGATATATCCCTTATAAGGTATTCGACACGACCTCCGGTACATCGTTCAGAGATGTCGGCGGCAATATAATCTCTTCTTCTGCGGATGTTGCGGGCGCTAAGAGCCTTCTTTCCTCTGCCGGAGTTACAAGCGGTTCCTTTACAATCAAAGTCCGCAACAATGAGACAGATGTAGCTATCGCAGAGTATGTCGCAGGCGTTTGGGGAGATCTCGGCTTCAGCGTAACAGTGGAACCCGTGAAGTCTACAGCCAACCCCGAGGACTCCTCCATTTATATCGACAACTTCCAGAAGGCATATGACAACGGCGACTTCGATGTTATCGCTATTGATATGAATATGCTTTCCGCAGACGCTTTCGGAGCACTTTCCCAGTTCGCTGTGACCTTCTCCGGAAACGGTGTGGATATGGATTCCGAAACATATGAGCTCTACGGTCATATCACCGGCTACAACAACCCCGAATATGACGCGATCATCGAATCCGCATTCGCTGAAAAAGACAGAACCGCAAGAGCCGCTATTCTCCACCAGGCTGAGGAAAAGCTTCTTGCAGATATGCCTGTGATCCCTGTTGTATTCATGCAGGACGCATACCTCTACACAGATGTGCTTTCCGGAATCGGCTCCGACTACTACGGAACGAGAAACTTCAAGAATACAAAGCTCAAGGACTACATGGAATATAAGGCAAGAACCGACACCTCCACGGAAACCACCGCGGCTAAGTGATGAATTGAATTCATAACTGAAATTAAAACGGGGAGACGAAACCTTCCCGTTTTTATTCATTAAATATCTCGCGGTGAAATATTCCGCCGATCGGAGTTAATTATGCCAGAAACATTTCATTCGCCGCAGCAGGTAAAGGTATTTATACTGTATTTGCTTGAAAAAGTCGGTTATCCACTCGACTACAACGACCTTGCTACAATTGTCATCCGCGACGGATATGTGGATTACTTTGATTTCGTCACTTATTTTCACGAGCTTCTTGAAGACGGACATATACGAAAAATAACTGTTCCGGCGGATGAAAAAAAACTCCCCGCAGCTGAGGACGATCCTTTTTCCGACCGTGAAATTCAGGCTGACGAAGAAAATGATGAGAAAAAATCCGCTGAAAAGAAAATGCCCGCTGCCGAAAAAGACCTTTATGAGGTAACTGACACGGGAAGAACCATAGCGAAAGGCCTGTCCGACGATTTGCTGCTGGCGGCTGTCAGAGAAAAAAGCTACATCTCTGCGATGCGGCATCTCTCTCTCGAAAAAAGAGGCGCTGTGGTCGACCACGACATCGAGATGGTTGGAGACGGGACTTACATTTTCCACTGTTCGATAAAGGATTGCGACGGAATGGCGTTCAAGCTGTCTCTCAGAGCGGATTCCTATATGCAGGTTTCGCGCATGAGGATGAATTTTGAGGACAAGCCCGACGTTGTCTACCGCGGAATTATCGCACTTGTGACCGGAAATGTGAATTACCTGTTTGAAAAATAATAAATGCACTTTGCCTACGTTTGATATAAAATATTTACAAAAACATAATAATTCGACAAAAACACCAATTCGCATAAGTCAAGGGACTGCATATTATATATGAGTTGGTAAAAAAATGATTCAAACTGTTAAAAAAATTTGGGAAAAACTATTGACAAAATCAATTATTATGGTATAATGTAAACAGTGTATTTATAATTCTTTTCGGAGTACCTGCTTTGGAAAAAGATACGTCATCGTTGCTTGAAAAAATCAGAAACGGCGACGAGAGCGCGTTTGATATCTTAGCTGAAGAATATAACGGACTGACCGAATCCGCAGTGAGACGCTTTATGCCGTCCTTCAATATTGCGGAGGGAGAAAATCCTGTATACGGTGTCGATGATCTGCGGCAATACGCTGCGGTGGCACTTTACAAGGCGGCGAAATCATACGACCCTGATTGCGGACGCGAGGTCAGCTTCGGCTTGTACGCTAAGATATGCGTGAACAATGCGCTGATTTCCGCACTCAGAAAATATAAAAGCGAGCAGAAACGGCAAAAAAAAGTTCGTGAAAAAGCTCAGAAATCTTCTGTCGATCCCCTGATGGAGATGATAAGTGCAGAAAATGAGGCTGAGCTGACCGCGAAAATAAAAACGGAGCTTTCAGATTTTGAAAAGGCAGTATTTGAATTATATATTGTCGGCAAGTCCGCTCGGGAAATCGCTGAAAGACTTGGACGTGAAGAAAAGTCAGTCAGCAACGCTTTATACCGTATGAAAGTTAAGATTAAAGGACTTCTGAAAAATTAATTATGTATTTCGCCGCCGATGTGCGGTTTGAAATAAAAATCGCCCGAATAGCTTAACTCAAGAGCGTTGTTTGCAAAGGTAACGGTGAGAGTCCGCCAAGGGCATAAAATCTTCAACCAATTTATTCAAAGCGAGGAAAAAGAGATGTACGAGGACAAGACATTAGTGTGCAAGGAATGCGGAAACGAATTCGTATTCACAGCAGGCGAGCAGGAATTCTACGCTGAAAAGGGATTCCAGAACGAGCCTCAGAGATGCAAAGCATGCCGTGACAAGAGAAAGAATGCAGGCCGTGAACCCAAGGAAATGTTCACAACTGTTTGCGCTAACTGCGGTAAGGAAGCAAGAGTTCCTTTCCAGCCCAGCAACGACAGACCTGTATATTGCTCCGAATGCTTCGCAGCTATGAAGCAGCAGTAATTTGAGTTTCCGTTTACCGGCGTGATTATATAGATAATTTGCGCGGCTTACATAACTCGAAAATAATGGGAATACGTGTGTTTTATCTCCGTATTCCTTTTATTTTTGCTCAAAATTGAACTGAAAAAGGACCCGTCGATCGAGCCCTTTTGTTTTTTATTTCACTCCGCGCAGAACCATTATCAAAAGCACCTGCACGTCCCACTGTTTTTTGTTCGCGTCATATAAAGCTATACGTTTGTCGAATCGTGCGTTTATTGCACGCTCCATCTCGTTTATTTCAGCATCATTAACAACGTCGGCAGCTTTTTCGCGCAGAAAACCGAGACCGTCGAGCTGGGCCTGCCTTTCGTCGTTTATCATCGCGAGCGCCATTTCACGCGGGTATTTCGGGTCGTCGGGAGTTAAATTTATCGCGATATAGTCGGTGCTGATGTCGTGGAACCCGAATTTTTCCATATTTTTGGCGAGCTCTGTTTCGCTTTGCGCGTATTTACCGACACCGATTTCCTCGTCGAATTTTTTGAACCGCTCCTCGACTCTGCTCCAGACCTCCGATTCAAGAGCGGTCATTTCCGTGGTGATGGGGGAGTGGAGATTAATACCGCGCCGCGACGAAAGCATCAGGCAGATTCCGCCTTTTTTCAGCACACGGTATTGCTCGC
>JBJFHS010000074.1:0-4739 GCA_051893885.1 Eubacteriales bacterium | reverse complement strand
ATTGTCACAGAATACGAGAGAAACTTCACCGCAAAAGGCGTAAATATAAAAATGCTTGAGGCACGTCCGATGAAATAAATCGCACTTAATTGATATAAATCATAAAAAATGCCTGTTATATCAAAAAATCACTTGACAGAACGTACTGCAAGTGATATAATAACACAGTATAGACAGGCGCTTAACGACCTGATATTATATTACATTATAATTATATCACATTATCCGTTGTTTGTCAAGGGTTTTTCAGAAATTTAATATAAAAAAACAGAAAGCGAAATATTAATGAACGGACTTATATCAATTGAAAATATGTCGTTGAGACCGGTGACAAAGGAACTGCTGGACCTCAATGAAATTACATCAAAATACGGACTTACCCTGTCGGCGGAAGAGGCAAAAGAACTCTCCGACACACGAAATACCGCGCTCATCGAGAACGACAGAGTTGAAATGGGGTGCGGTGCGATTACAAAAATAATAAAAAAATTCTGTACCTCGCGCTATATCAATAGGGAAGACTATACATACATTCTGAACGAGCTGGTGTATCTTTTCTATTATATAAAAACCGAAACTGACGATAAAATCAGCGACAACGATTTGATAAACGAGCTGTTTGAGCGCTTTGAATTGTATTGCCGCGGAAGCATTGACACACTTGAGGGAAGAGAAGTCGAGAGGCTGATCCGAAAAATCAACAGCGGAGACAATTATTACAAATGGTATGCCGACCGCGACGAACTCGATTATACACCCGAAATGGGAGACCGCGAAACTCCCGACAATTATGTCCGTGAAGAATACGGCGACGATTACTTTGAGAGTGTTGAAAGCGACGGTGTGGCTGACCACGATTATTATGAAGAAGATTACGACGATTACGAGGAAGATATCGACGAGCTCGACGCATTCGACGAATTTCTTGACAGTGAAGCGGTTATGCAGAGAGAAGAAAAAGTAAACCCCGACGCTGCAATAGAAGATATGGATGACGAGGAGGACGATGACGATGAGTGAAAACGCGATTACATCATACAGCGGGCTTAATTCCGAAAATATTAAAAGGGACAACTACACAAATACGCTTATTGCCGAGGCTCTGCGTGTGGGAATTATTGATGAGAGCACCGTCGACAGAGTCAGAATGGACCTTATGTCTGCGCTCGCCGAGATCATCGGATATTACACTAAAAACGAGTCAACCTCAGTGAAAGCCGATACAGCCAATGAGCTGTCGCAGTCGCTGATTTACAATATCGACACATATCTTCTCACGCAGGGCGACGATAAAAAGGCTCTTGATATACTCCTTGACAGACGAATGAGCGAGCTGTACGGAAAAGGCTATCTTGTGAATACAAAGCTGTTTGAGACCGCTAAAAACCTGTACGGAAAAGCAAGGCTGACTCGTCTGAAAAACGGCAGCGAGGAGTACAACAAAACCATTGACAGATATTTCCGCTATTATCTGACCCACTACTCCCCGAAATTCTCGGCGCATGATAAAATATATCTTTCACTCAGGGAGTATGGTTTATCCGGCGCTTACCATATAGACGAATCGGTTGAGGTTCTTAAAAAAATCTGTGAGATAAACCGCGGCAAAGAGGCCGATGTTGTCATCACCGACACTCCTTCCGAAGCAGAATAATTACAGCGCAGTTTGCCACAGTCATGACCCCAAGTATTATATCCGCGCTGAGCCACATCACATCTGACGAAATCACGGCTCCGACGACAGCGCATACAACAGAGAGCGCGTAGTAGACATACTTCGGCGCTTTTTTGTCTGAGATATACTCTATTGCAATCGTCCCGTAATATATCTGCGCTATTATCGTCGCGTATGCGAAAAGTACGATTGAAACCGAGATTATTTTATTGCAGATTTCACCGCCGAGGAGTGACAGCGCGTCGAGAGTAACCTCGGATGCGTCTGCGTTTGCTGTCCACGGTATAATCGCGTATTTTCTGTCGGCAATCAGCATAACTACAGCGGTGAGCGTACATAAAATTATCGTGTCAAATATAACCTCGGCAATACCGCAGACTCCCTGATTGTGAGGAGAGGATGTTTCGGCAGAGGCGTGAGCGGTGGGAGAGGTTCCGCAGCCGGCTTCGTTTGAAAAAATACCGCGCATCACACCGAAACGAACTGCCTCCCGCACTGAAAAGCCGACAGCCCCGCCATAGACCGAGCGAAAAGAAAACGCTGATCTGAAAATATCGCGGAATACGTCCGATACCAATTCTATATTTGTAATGATAAAATACAGCGCGATTACAATATAAACACCCGCAAGAGGAGGAATCAACACCGCGGTTATCTTTTCTATTTTCCGTGTTCCGTATAAAATCGAGAGAAGCACAAGAGCGCCGAGGATTATACCGGTTTTGAGTCTGCTGCTGTCGGAAAAAACGGATGCGGCGGCGTTTGACTGAACTATATTTCCGGTGATAAGCGAATTCATGACGCATAATACCGCGAAAATCCCTCCCAAAGCCGATGCTGCTCTGTGACTGATTATTTTTCCTAATCCGTCTCTGATATAGTACATCGCGCCGCCGAACCACCCCATGCTGTCTCGCTGCCTGTATTTAACCGCTAAAAATACCTCCGAATATTTTATTCCGATAACCAATACAGCTCCGACCCACATCCAGAAAACGGCACCGGTCCCGCCTGAGATGAGCGCAGAGGTCACCCCCGTTATGTTTCCGACACCCAGAGTTCCGGCCAGAGCAAGCGCCAGAGCACGGAGAGGTGAATTTTTGCCGGCTTTGCTTCCGCCGCGAGGTTTCATCGACTTAATAAACCCGGACGGAGACAGAATTTTTCCGTAATTCAGATTGAACAGAAGAAAAAACGCGGTCAGGGACAAGAAAAACGGTGTGACGATACCTCCGACGGCTGAGGAGATCCACTGAATTATTTTCACTCATTCCTCCGATTTGCTTTTGTTTTACTGTATAATATTATTCGGCACGTACTTTTTTAATTCCGATGATAAAATAATCACCCGCTTCGGATATTGCTGACATAAAAATGCCTGTATAATTATACGAAATTGAACAGTTTATACCTTTACATTTTCACATTATTGTGTTATAATATGTATTAAACTGAAAAAATATAAATTATATCAGAGCATAATCCATGTGAAATGAGGTTCAAAATGTACAAAATAACAGATAAAAAGGTGCTCAATCCTACAGTTATAAAAATGGATATAGAAGCTCCGCTTGTAGCAAAAAAGGCACAGGCAGGGCAGTTTATTATCCTCAGAGTGAATGATGACGGCGAAAGAATACCGCTCACTGTAGCAGATTACGACAGAGAAAAGGGCACCGTAACCATAATTTTCCAGAAAGTCGGAGCTACAACCGATAAGCTCGCCGAAAAAGAAGCAGGAGAATACATAAGCGACTTTGCTGGTCCTCTCGGTAAGGCAACGCAGACAGAAGGGCTTAAAAAAGTAGCTGTTGTAGGAGGCGGCGTCGGATGTGCCATCGCTTATCCCGTTGCGAAAAAGCTGCACGAAAGCGGATGTGAGGTTCACTCAATCGTAGGCTTCAGAAACCGCGACCTTGTTATTCTCGAGGACGATTTCAGATCGGTTTCGGATAAATATGTAATCATGACGGACGACGGCTCATACGGAGAAAAGGGCCTTGTCACAAACGCGCTCCGCAGTCTGATTGAGTCGGGTGAGCAGTACGACGAGGTCATCGCTATCGGCCCGGTTATCATGATGAAGTTCGTCTCCGCACTGACAAAGGAGTTCGGAATAAAAACCGTGGTCAGCATGAACCCGATAATGATAGACGGAACGGGAATGTGCGGCGGATGCAGACTCACTGTAGGCGGAAAAACTAAATTTGCCTGTGTTGACGGCCCTGAATTCGACGGTCACGAGGTGGATTTTGACGAAGCTATGAAGCGCGGGGCTATGTATAAGGAATTTGAACGTCACGCGAGAGAAGCAAACTGCAATCTTCTCAAACAGAATTAACGATACGGAGTAAAAAGATTATGCCCAATATGTCACTGAAAAAGAACGAAATGCCGTCACAGCTCCCCGAAGTTCGTGCGGCGAATTATGAGGAGGTTGCGCTCGGATATACCGAAAAACTCGCACTTGACGAAGCCGCGCGGTGCCTTAACTGCAAAAATATGCCCTGTGTATCCGGCTGTCCCGTAAATATAAAAATACCTCATTTCATTAAGAAAATTACCGAAAACGACTACGAAGGCGCGTACAGAATCATCGCGGAATCGAGCTCTCTCGCGGCTGTCTGCGGCAGAGTCTGCCCTCAGGAATCACAGTGCGAGTCGAAATGCGTCAGAGGAATCAAAGGCGAGCCCGTGGCTATCGGAAGACTTGAGCGTTTTGTGGCGGATTACCACAACGAAAACTGCACAGAGCTTCCCGTTAAGCCGGAGTCAAACGGTCATAGAGTGGCAGTCGTAGGCTCGGGTCCTTCCGGTCTTACCTGCGCAGGAGATCTCGCAAAAATGGGATATGAAGTTACGGTTTTTGAAGCCCTTCATACTCCCGGCGGCGTGCTTGTATACGGAATTCCCGAATTCAGACTCCCGAAAGCCATAGTCAAAAAGGAAATCGACAACCTCTGCGCGCTCGGAGTCAGAATCGAGACCAACATGGTAATCGGCAAGGTCGTTTCAATAGATGAGCTTCTCGAGGAGGGCTACGAGGCGGTGTACATCGGCACAG
>JBJFHS010000073.1:0-4744 GCA_051893885.1 Eubacteriales bacterium | reverse complement strand
CATGATAAAGGGCTCATCCGGCACATATTACGCACCTGTGGTTCTTTCTCTCGGCGACAACGGATTTGACGACGTTCCCACAGTAAAGACCGCAGGCGTCATCACATTCAGGACTAACGTGAGCGGCGACCTTTACTACTACTACGCCGAAAACGCAAACCTCCCCACACCCGCAAACTTCAAATCCGAATACAACGCGGCAAAATATTCCTCAAAGACAACAGTAAAGCGCAGCACAACCGCCGAACTGAAGTATGAGACAAGATATGTGGGCGACTATCCCTACATGATTCTCGCAATCAAAAATTCGGACGGTGAATATATGCAGCCCGTAGCGGTTGACATCAACCTCACCACCGGCTTCAAGAGCGAACCGCAGCTTGACGACGCATCCACAATCCGCTTCAAGACGGAGGACTACGGCGTTGCATATTACTACTACACCAAGGAAAAGACCGCTCCCTCTGTCGACGACTTCACAGCAAACTACGACGCCGCTCAGAACAAATACAAGGGCTCGGTAAAGTGCGGCACATCCTACGTCTACATCGAGTTCAAGAGCTCATACACCGAAACATATCCCTACATGGCAATCAGATTCACCGACGAGGACGGAAAGAACTACAGCCCCGTGCTTGTCGAGCTTGACGCGTCGGTTGACACCGGATTTGTCACACTTCCTTACGCTCAGAACGGAAAAATCTACTTCTCAACCGAGGATGACGGCGAAGTTCTCTACTTCTACTCCAAGGACGACTCCAACGTTCCAGCAGACGAATTCCTCGATTGGTATCAGGATACAAAATCGACAAGACGCGGCACTGTGGAAACAACAGAGAGAGTGCTCACCTCCTTCACCGTCGACGAAGATGTGCTTGACAGCTACCCCTACATAATCCTCGCATTCCGTGCTGACGGCGACGACGATGACGAATTCTATACGCCTTACGTCCTCGATGTCGAGCAGTCCGAATTGACTAAGGCAGGCTCAGGTCTCAAGGTCAGCGGCCCCGATTCATACGGCGACATCAAAGTCACGGCTCTCTACGACGGCAAGCTCTACTACTACAGAACCGACAAAATCACCGAGCTCCCCTCGAGCACACGCAGCTTTGAGGATATGTACGACAGAGCCTCCTCCGCTTCCACAAAGAGCCTCGACAAGGACGATACCACATACATAGATGCCGAAGATTACGCTTATGTAGTGTTCAGCCTTTATGTGGACGGCGAATTCCTCACATATGTCACTGTGAATACCGAAAACGGCTCCACCGGCGGTGCTTCGTTTGACGACGGCCACGACAAGAGCGGATACGGCATCGACACTTCACTGATTTACTACAGCAAGAATTTCGACGAGGTTATGATTACCCCCGAGCATGACGGCACACTCACCCTGCTGATTGTTAAAGGCGGCTCGGTAGTCTCCTCAAGCAGCTATGACTGCAAAGAGGACAAGGAATGCAGAGTTACGCTTCCCTTCTCGAATATGTCCGACATAATCGGCATAATCGTAAGCTCCGATACGGAATTCTACGTTCAGCTCACAGACAACAGCGGCAAGAAATACGAAGCTCTGAAGCTCGACCTCCTCGCTGACTAAAACAGGACAAAAAAATCAATCCTCCTGACGAAAAATCGGGAGGATTTTTTATAAATCAGGAGGATTTATTATAAATCGGGAGGATTTTTTTATTCAGAAGCTGTACGGCAGCGGTATTTCCCATATGCCGTCCTTTTCAATGAAGTGGTGCTTCAGACCGAGGTCCTGCATCCAGCAGCGTGTGACAAGGGTTTTCCACGGCCCTGTTCCGTATCCGCCCCCCGCATCGTTCCGCCACAGCCAGTCGGGAGCGCACCACAGGCAGGCCTTCGGAGAAATCGTCCTGTAAACCTCAAAAGTCACGCCGTTCTGACCGTGATGAGCCATCTCGACAAAATCCGCGCGCAAATCTTCTGCTTTATATCGCCGCAGCATCGCTTCCCCTTCTTCGATTCCCATGTCTCCGAGGAAAAACACCCTCTGACCCTCAATTTTAACCATGATTGCAACGGAAGTGTTGTTGCCGGTGTTCACGGTGATGCTTTCGTCCGGCTCGGTCATGATATCTAACACCGCAGATCCGATAGAATAGCTCTCGCCCGCGTGTACTTTCACCGCAATGTCAGAAAAAAGCGGCTCAATTTCGTGAAATTCGTGCGCAGTGTAGGCGTAAATGCTCTCGTACCTGTCCTGATATTCAACAGAGGGAAAGTTGTAGTACACCGCGCCGATATCCACCCTTTCCCGCAGGTTCGCAATCGTTTCCATAAATACCCCGACGTGGTCGCTGTGTACGTGCGTCAGAAACCATGCGTCGATGCGAGGTTTTACATCATCACGGCAGTCCGATACATTCCGCGCAAGGCTTAAAAATGTCTCCGTGTCCTCCCGGTTTCCGCCGTCTATCGCGATAAGCCGTCCCTCCGCAGTCCTTAACAGATACCCCATCATCTGAGTAGGGCAGCAGTTTTTCATCTGATACAGCGCCGCACCGCTATTGCTGATATTTGAAAAATCGTCCTTTATCAGCTGTGCTTTTCTGTCGTCGTTCATAAAAATCCCTCCTGTGCAGTTTTTTTTAAGTATATCACATAAATCCGCCGCCGGCAAGTATTTCAGATAAAATGATTTAATATGGTATTGAAAAAGATGAAAAATATGCTATAATCAAATGGTACTACAAATTCACGGAGGAAACAAAAATGAAGCTACGTTATCCCGATTTTGCCGTTATATACACGGAAAATGAACAGATTAAGCTGTGCGGCGATTTTATGCGGGGACTGAAAAGTGCTGAAGCAGCCGACACAATAATTTCAGCCGAAATCACCGGCGGCTCAATGCACCTCAGAGTAAAAGCCGACGAGACGCCGCTGAAATACATAAAGCTGCGGTTTAATTTTACACCTGACGAAAAGCGCACGGACAGCGTAAAGATCTTGGGAGATGCGTTTGAGAGGGGCTACGGCGACCTGTGCTGGCGCGGAATCACACCGGAGAGGATCATGCCTTGGTATATGCTCGTCTCAAACGGCAGCGACATGAACCCTGACACAAGTGAAAGATTTACCGAAGGCTTCGGAGTCCGCGTCCAGCCCTCGTCATTTGTCACATGGCAGTACGACGGCGGCGGAATCACGCTCTGGGCTGACATACGGAACGGCGGTTCAGGCGTAATTTTAGGCGGCCGTGAGCTGGAGGTCTGCGAGATACTGTTCGCTGAATACAGGGGCGTTTCGGCGTTTGACGCTGGCGTTGAGTTCTGCAAGCTAATGTGTCCGACGACCTCGCATCTGCCGAAGCACAAGGTTTACGGCTCGAACAACTGGTATTACGCATACGGCAAGTCCTCGCACGATGAAATTCTGTCTGACTCAAAGCTCGTCGCGGAGAGATGCGCGGGACTTGACAACATCCCATACATGGTAATCGACGACGGATGGCAGAAATACTCCACCGACGCGCCGTGGGACGAGCTCAGAGACACCTTTCGCGACATGAAGGAGCTCGCCTCGGAGATGAAAAAGCTCGGTGTGCGCCCCGGAATCTGGGTCAGGTACCTTGTTGACTCGCACCACGAGGTGAAATCCGTCCCCGAGGAGTGCAGGCTTGAGAGAGACCCGTCCTACCTCGACCCCTCCTGCGACGAAGTTATCGACTACGTCAGACGTGTCACACGCATGATTCGCGGCTGGGGATACGAGCTCATCAAGCACGACTATTCCTCGTTCGACATCTGCGGCCGTTTCGGCAATTCGATGCACTCTCAGGTGATTCGCGACGGCTGGCACTTCCGCGACAGGAGCAGAACCACGGCTGAAATCACGCTGAAATTCCTGCGCACCGTTCAGGAGGAGGCCGGAGAGGACTGCGTTGTCATCGGCTGCAACACATTCTCGCACCTCTCGGCGGGAATTTACGGACTGAACCGCACGGGAGACGACACAAGCGGCTTCGACTGGAACAGAACCCGCAGGATGGGCGTCAACACCCTCGCGTTCAGGTTGATTCAGAACGGCTCCTTCTACATGGCGGACGCGGACTGTGTGGGCATAACCGGCGCGATTCCGTGGGAGCTCAACAGGCAGTGGCTCGACGTGCTGTCCAAGAGCGGCTCCCCGCTGTTCATTTCGTGCAAGCCGGGCGTGCTGGGTGATAGTGAACTCGACGAGCTCAAAGAAGGATGGCGCGTGAACTCCGTACAGGAAAACCGCTGCCGTCCGCTCGACTGGATGGAAAACGAGTGCCCCGAAATCTGGGAAACAGACGGCAAAATCGTGCGCTACGACTGGTACCTCGGCGACGGTGCAACCAACTTCGACCCGAACAGGAGGTAAGGTGAATGCGAGGGAAACGGGGGGACGCGGACGCTTCTTGAAAGAAGCTTGGCAAGAACTTCAATCGTTGGTTATCATTTATCGTGAAATGCAAAGGTGGCGGAATCACTTCGGACGGGTCAGCTGGCCTCGCGGTTGGATATAGCGATCCTCGACCTTAGAAAGGGTGGAGCGAGCTCGCAGGGACCGCCAACCCTGCTCGAGATAGCCGTATGGAATACCTTGATTTGCTAACTTAATAATAAAACAATACTGACTCACGTCGTTTTGAAGTGAACAAACAATTCAGTCAGCTGCGAAACTGACAATTAAGTTGTTCTTCACTACGCACGTGAGTCAGTATTTTTATAAATTTAAGTTA
>JBJFHS010000072.1:0-4757 GCA_051893885.1 Eubacteriales bacterium | reverse complement strand
AGACATGAACCACCCCGATTGAAGTTCTTGCCAAGCTTCTTACAAGAAGCGTCCGCGTCCCCCGTCTCCCCCGTTCCCCCACTCATCGAAACGTTTCAGTCGATGAAAGTTACGTCGGCGTAGTCTACTACAGCTTCGTGGACTTTTTCGTACATGAGGGTCTGGCGGATTGTTTTTTTGTCGTAGATTGCTTCAAGGGCATCGACTGAGCTGAGACCGTAGATGTCGACTGCGTATTCCTCGGCACCATCTGCGTATTCCTCGTCGGTCAGGGTGATGTTTTCGGCTCTCGCGATTGCGTATTTTATCATTTCATCCTTGACGTAAGCCTCGGCTTCACTCTGGATGTAGTCGTAGAACTCGTCCTCGGTCTTGCCGTAGATGGCTGTAACGTAATCGGCGAAGTTCACTCCGGCTTTGAGCGCGTATGCCTCTGCCGATGTGACCATGTCGTCGTACATCTGCTTCAGCTCTTTTTCGGGGTATTTTATAACTGTAGTGTTTTCAACGACAGTGTCCCAGATCTGCTCGTCTATGCTCTGATAATATATTTCGTAGTAGTGATCCTCAAGCAGCTTGTAGAGGTGAGCCTCGTAGTCCGCGGTGGAGTCATATCCGAGATACGCGCGTGCAAAATCGTCGTTATATTCGGGCAGCTCCTGCTCGCATACGTTGTTTACGCTGACCTCAAAGTGGACACTCTGACCGGACAGATCGGGGTACTGTATATACGGGTCGGGGAAGGTGACGTCGAAGGAGAGGTCGCTTCCCGCGTATGCGCCGACGAGAGATGCTTCAAATTCATCCGGAAGAGCGCCCGTGCCGATTGTTACCTCGGCATCCTCCTCCGAAGCCTCGTCAAGCACCACTCCGTCGACAGAGCCGGTGTAATCTATGTACAGCGTATCGCCGTATTCAGCGCCGCGGTCGGTTATGTCGGTGAGGCGGGAATAGTACGAGCGGGTTGAGAGAATCTGTTTTTCGATATCGTCCTCCGTGATGTTGATTCTGTATCCCTGAGCAGGCAGGTTCTTGTAATCCGCAAGCTCGATGTACTCGGACAGGTCGTAGTCATATCTGTAGGTGAGAAGGTCGTCGCCTTTTCCGGAGCCGCAGGAAATCGCAGTTGCGGACAGCAGAAGGGCAGAGATAATTAAAGAAACGGCTTTTTTCATGGTTCTTTTTTATATCCTTAGTTTATTTTTTATATTGTTGTTTGTTGCGCAGTCTATTTTATCATCTTATCATAAAAACGGTAGAAATGCAATAGATTTTTCGGATTTGTGATAAAGATCGGCAAAACTTGTCAGGCGTTTTCTTCCTTATTAATATGTGGCAGTGACGAGACCCTCTTGAAAACCAGAATGCAAAAATACGCAAACAAATACGCCGCTCCACCGTATATGACGAAGATTTTCAGAAACGAACCGACCATTGACGCGATTTCGGTGTTCGTGATGTTCACGTAGGACAAAAGGAAATCGACGAGGTAAAACAGCTCCGATATCACCCGTGACAGAAGATACAGCCCGACCGAAACGAGAATCGCGCGCTCGATTGTGTATCTTTTCTTCCGCCGCACATCATCGGTCCCGTCAGATTTCAGCTTCAGTATTCGCGCCGCGAAATATGACAGCATTATGAACACAAATTCGTAAACAAAGTTGATTCCGAGCCAGATGAGCGCGAACGTCTCGCTTCCGATTATCGCTCCCATTGACAAATCTATCAGAAACCGCGCCGAAAAGTCAGCAAGCGAAAACAGCAGCGAGAAAACGACCGCCGAAGCACTCCCGAGCCGGTAATACACCGCGTAGCATATTGCGGCAAACGACACCGCGAGCCTCAGTGCGGACAGGGTCTCCGAAAGATAGGATGTGAATATCTCCACCCATTCGGGATATGCTATATCTGTAGAGCTTAGTGTGCAGATGTACGTTGAAACTCTCGCGGCGGCGATCAATACAAGTGAAATGATTGCGGCGGAGACGAGAAACCGATGTTTTGCCCTCTTTTGGACTGACGCTGTTGGTAATGTTTTTGACGTTGTTGACATGAGCTACCTGCCCTGAAAATTTTATTACCATTATAATAACACATCCGAGTGATTATTTCCATACGGTTTTGTGAACTTTAGGTGATATTCGCACCATGCCGCGCATATAATTTTTACATAAGTTCGGGAGATGGGAGCGCATCCATGCTATCCCCCCTCGAACCGACGACAATTCAGTTTTTTTTCGGAGGATAAAAAATGATTTCAATAAGCGAAAAGAGCGCGGCGGGACTGAAAAGCATTGCGGAGGAGGTAAAAATCAGGCATTCGGCGGCGTCGGATTACGGAGCGCTGATGAAATATCTCGACTATATGGCGGTGAAGCACGATGTTTTGTCGCTGTCGAGCATCGGAAAGAGCACCGAGGGCAGGCAGATCCCTGTTGTAACGCTCGGAAAGGACAAGGAGAGGGGCGGAGACGTGTATGTGGGCGGAATGTGGGGCTGTGATCTGGTCTCTCCGGCGGTTCTGCTGAGGTTCGTGTGCGATTACGTCGATTTTCTTGATGCCGGACGGCGGGTTTACGGGATGAGTATGCAGTATCTCTGGGAAAAACGGACGATTCGCGTCATTCCGATGCTGAATCCGGACGGATACATAATCAGGCGCGAGGGTGCGGAAAAGAGCATAATCTGCGACAGACTGAAAAAGCTGAACGCTGACGGCGGAAACTCGCCCGATGATTTCAGCAAATGGAAGTACAACGCGCTCGGCAGGGATCTGACAGTGTCGTTCAATGAGGAAAACGTCCCCGAAACCGACGCGCTGAAAAACTACCTCGGGTATTACGCGGAAAGTCTCGATATGACGTTTGATTTCGGGATAGACTCGGGAATAGTGTATTCGTCGGGTAAAATCGTGCCTAAACGGGCGAAAACCGTCGCAAGGCTGATTTCACGGATGAGCGGGTATCAGATAAAGGAAAGTCATTCCGATACGGACGGCTGCCTGACCGACTACGTTATCAAAAAACTCGGCAGGAGCGCGTACCACTGCGGCTGTCTCGACGAGGGGGAAGATGCTCCGTCATCGGGGGACGACTACATCAGGATTTACGCCGCGCTGAGAGAGGCTCTGTTTTCATGCCCGCTGTTATGATTTCGCCGAATTATCTCTCGCGCCATTGCAAAATATCCCTTTTTGTGGTATAATTTCAGGTAAAATCATCACTGAAATTCTAAAAGGGATATAAAAATGTACGATATAGTAAAGGAAATCTGGAAAAATCCGGGGGCGCAGTATTCGCCTTATCCGGTTTGGCTGTGGAACGGGGAGCTCGACGCGGATAAGCTCGTTTCTCAGCTCGACGCATTTCACAAAAAGGGAATCGACGGCGTGACAATCAGAACGTGGCGCGGAATGAGTGGTGCGGATTATCTCTCGCCGGAATTTTTTGAAATAATGACAAGTGTCCTCGAGGCGGCGAAAAAGCGCAGGATGGCGGTAGTGTTATCCGACGACTTTTCATCTGCTCACGAAGAAGCTGTAAAGGCCGACGCGAATTTAGGTGAGAGAATACTATTCGCGCAGCCGACGGGCGGAGAAATACCCGAGTGCGGAGAAATTCTCTACCGATTATGTATAAAGCTCGAGGACGGCCTGCTTGTCGATGTTCAGCTCGGCCCGGATGACGGATATGTGCCCTATGACTTCGTTCTCGGATTTGCACAGGGCTGCGGTGCGGATTTGATGAACCCCGCAGTGACGGAAAATCTTGCCAAACTGACTTACGAAAAGTATTATTCCGCTCTGCACGAATATTTCGGCTCGGTCATAATCGGATTCTATCTGACGCCGGAGAAAAATGCGGAGAGTGATAAAAACTGCGGCGGAATCCGTTGGAGCGGCGTAATGAACGATGACTGGATCGAGGCGGGAGGGGATTTTCTCTCGCTCGCGTCACTTCTGTTTGAGCCGAAGGTCAAAAAAATCCGCCGCGAGGGTGAATTTATCTACAAAAATATTGTCCGCGAAAGGATGATTTCATCGTATCTCGCGCCCATGTCGAAGTGGTGCAGGGAACACGGCGTCGGCCTGATCGGCGGAATATCGGGAGGACCGGGTGACATCGCGTATTCCGAATGCTTTGACGTTCCCGCGTCGGTTGTGTCGTGCGTGGGCGGAGAGATTTCCGACGAATGTCTTGCGTCTGTCAAGTGCAATTCGGACATGGCGCGGCACCTCGGCATTTCACACAGTGCGGCTGAGCTCAGATACACCGGTGCAGATGCGGTTGCCGACGGAAAAAAACTCACGCCGGACGAGTTCATGTGTGAGGTAAACTCAGCTTTCACACACGGCGCGAGCATGATGATGCCATGTGCGTTCAATTATTCGGACGCGGATGCAGAGAACACCCTCACCGACATGGGACAGGGCTCGTCGTGGTGGAGCGAATACCGCAGAGCCGCAGGTTACATCAAGCGTATGTCGTGGCTGAACGGTACGGGAACGAACAATCCGTGCTGTGCTGTCCTGTGCTCGCCGGAGTACGTGCCGGTCAGACCTGTGCGTGAGCTGTACGAGGGCGGATATGCTTTCAACTATCTCTCAATCGGCGACCTGATGAAAAAAGCGCACGTCCACGAGGGTGAGATTCACATTGACAGGTACGAATACAGCATCCTGCTTGTCGATTCGCGGCTGAGACTGAGCGCTGAGATAGTCACAAAAATCGGCAAATTCGTCACATCGGGCGGAT
>JBJFHS010000071.1:0-4766 GCA_051893885.1 Eubacteriales bacterium | reverse complement strand
GGGAAAGATTTGTTTTCTCTGTGATAGCACCGACTCGGGTACCGCTGCATTGTTCCATCCGCATCATTTCCAGTATGAGGTGCTGTCGGTTCTCGTCTCCAAATGCCAGCAGTATCTTCCGACAGCTTTCAAACTCCTCAGCCAGCCGGTTGATTTCTTCTCTGGGCTCCGACATAGGTTCAGCCTCCTTTGCATAAAAAACTTATGTGTTCACGCAGTATCTCACCATGTGTTTGTTCGTCCATTTAAACCATTATACCATATTTTTTGTGAAAAGGCTGAATGGTAAAGAAAATCGAGACGATTGAATTGACTCTTGACTGATGACCGAACTCAAAATAAAAAAACACTGTTTATATTGTACTTGGAGAAGCTCCGGTAAATACAAACAGTGCTGTTTTTTGCTTTATAATTGCGGCGGAAGATTAATGCGAAGGTATTGGCGCAAGTGACTTTGTCTGCTTTTTGAAATAATGCATAAAGCAGATTACCTCCATCACGGCAGTTATCGACCACGAGAAGATATACAGCAAATACAGTGACGGAATTGTGTGGAAATGTGCAAATACCGTGTAAATCCAGATAATTCTGAACACGCATGAACCTAAAATTACTATAACCGTCGGCAATATCGTTTTTCCGAGACCTCTCGAAGCGGCGATAGTGCAGTCCATGAACGCCGAAAACGCGTACGAAAACGCCATTATATTCAACCTTTTCAGACCGGCTTCGATTACCTCAGTGTCAGGAGTGAACAGTGAGAGAAACTGCCTGCCGAACAGCACAAGCAATATGCCCGCTGCAGCAGCAATCGAAAAAGAGTATATAAGGCATATTTTATAGCTTTTTATAATTCTGTCCTTGTTTCCCGCGCCGTAATTCTGTGCCATAAAGGTGGTGCAGGCAACATAGACCGCCGCCATCATGTCGTAAATCAGTGAATCCGCATTTGCCGCCGCCGAATTGCCCTCGACCATGACGGTGTCAAACGAGTTCACCGCGGACTGAATGAACAGGTTGGCTATCGCAAAAATCGCATTCTGAAATCCGGCGGATATCCCGAGCAGCAGAATATTTTTTGCCACGGAAACGTTGATTTTCATTGCGGACAGCGAAAGTGAATACACCTCTCCGCAGCGGAACAGATGGATAAGTATCAGAGCGGCCGAAAGATACTGCGATATCGCGCTCGCCAAAGCCACCCCCAGCACGCTCATCCGGCAGACGATCACAAAAAAAAGATTCAGCGAAATATTGAGAATTCCGGCGGAGAGCAGGTAGTAAAGAGACCTTTTTGAATCCCCCGACGCGCTCAGAATACCGTTGCCATAATTGTAAAGCGCCATCGCCGGTGTACCGAGCAGATAAACTCTCATGTACAGCACAGCCTCGTCGAGAAGTTCATCCTTGGTTTTCATGAGCAGAAGTATGTCTCTTACAATAAGCAGCCCGATAACCATTATGATCAGACCGTATATTATTGAAATAAGAAACGAGGTGTGTACGGTTTTGACCACCTTATCTTTGTTTTCCGCACCCATGTGCCTTGCCGCAACCGCGTTGATTCCGCCGCCCATTCCAATCAGAAGCCCCGTGAAAAGGGTGACAAGAATTGCACATGAGCCGACCGCTCCGAGTGCTTTTGAACCCGCGAACTGACCGACCACCGCGATATCCGACATATTGAACAGAACCTGTAAAACATTTGAGAAAATCAGCGGTATGCTGAAGATTATAATATTTTTGTAAAGAGAACCCTCTGTAATGCTGACATCCGTTTTTTTCAAGATAATAGCCTCTTATTACATAGGAAAAATGATATGTTGATTGGCTCCAAACGTCCTGACAGTTGAAGTCCGGGCGTCGAAGCGGCATAATTATAACAGATAAAGTCGGTTGTGTCAAGCTGATAAAATGCCGTATTCTAAACTTTACACATTTTTGTCAATATACAATACCGTAGCAGTTAATAAAAAATTCACATTTCTTTTTTTGATTTTGCTTTTGACTTTTTCAGTGAAAAATGATATAATTTATACGAAATTAAAGATTGTCAAGTATAATATTTGTGCAGTCTGACTTAATTTCCTCTATTCGTGCTGATTGCCGCAATAGGATTTTTGACAGTTTGTCAGAAGGAGGTGAGAAGATGAAAAGAGTTATGGCAGCCTGCATTTGTCAGACACTGCATTTTCTGCTTAAAGACGAAATTCCAAAAGAACAGGCAGTAAAGCTCGTTCGTGAAGAAGTCGAACAGTATAAAAAAACACTCGAAAAAAATCATACTCAGTACAAAATAATTGAGGAAGAGAATAAACCGGACGGGTCAATCGTTGTAAAAGTTATAAAACAGTACAACACAAGTCCCGTAGGAGACTACCTCGGCTGAAACAGTCGGCGCAGCACGTGAGTTCAATCTTGCGTACTGCGCTTTTTTCACTTAAAAACCTTGACATTTCTTTTCATATATCCTAAAATAATGTGGGAATATCATGAAACGGATTTTTTGATTATATTGCCGTTTTTCCAGACATGAGATATTGTTTTTCGTTCCGTTTTCTCGCCGCGCCTGTGCAGGGACAGCAAAAGTCTCACCGTCAGTGTACATTCTCCTTCCTCAATTTCACACATACAGCAGAATCTGACAAATTTTTCGCTGCATATATTTTTCGCGTAATCATAAATAATTTCAGCCGAGCGGGAATAAAAACGGTTCATTTCATCGGCTCCGTCCAGCTCCGAAAAAACCGGGAGGATAACGGTCGCCTGATTTGAGCATAAGACAGAAAACGGACAGCAAATCATGCTTGTTCTCCAATCAAATTTATATTTATTTTAAAGGTAAAACAATGTCAGCTTTATCCCCTCTTGCGGACAGAATGCGACCGAAATCCTTCGACGATATCGCGGGTCAGGAGCATCTGTTCGGTCAAAAAGGAATACTCAGAAGAATGCTTTCCCGCGGAGTAATTCCGTCGATGATATTTTACGGCCCTCCCGGATGCGGAAAAACAACCGCCGCCTCGATCATAGCTTCTCAGAGCGGAAAAACGCTGTATAAGCTCAACGCGACGACGGCAAGCCTTTCGGATATCCGCGATATCGCAAAAGACACCTCAGGTATGCTCGGAATCGGCGGAATTCTTTTATACCTCGACGAAATCCAGTATTTCAACAAAAAGCAGCAGCAGTCACTTCTCGAATACCTCGAAGACGGCAGAATAACGCTGATTGCCTCTACTACGGAAAATCCCTACTATTATGTATATGACGCTCTTCTCTCAAGATGTTCGGTTTTTGAGTTCAAACACGTCGGAGCGGATGCAATCGAAGCCCACATCCGAAAAATCGCAGAGAGGGAATACCCGTCTGTAAAATTCGATGACGGCGTGATGAAGCTGATTTCCGACAGTGCGGCGGGGGACGTCAGACGTGCGCTCACAATGCTCGAAGTCGCGGTTAACTCCTCCGAAAACGACTATGTGACACTTGAACTGACCTCACAGCTTATTCCGACCGCTTCTCAGGGTAACTTTGACAGAGACGGAGACGTACACTACGACCTCCTCTCAGGGCTTCAGAAGTCAATACGCGGCTCAGACCCCGATGCTGCTGTATTCTATCTCGCAAGACTTCTCGAGGGCGGAGATCTGATTTCCCCGTGCCGCAGACTTATGGTGATCGCCAGCGAGGATATCGGAGCAGCTTATCCACTCGCGCCCGTCATAGTCAGAGCCTGCGTCGAATCCGCACGTGAGCTCGGACTTCCGGAGGCACGAATCCCCCTTGCCAATGCAGCAGTCATTCTCGCAACCGCACCGAAATCCAACTCCGCATATTCCGCATATGACGCCGCAGCCGAGGACATAAGAGCGGGGAAGGGAACAGAAATACCCGTGCATCTTCGCTCTCCAATGTTCAAGGGATACAAATATCCTCATAATTATCCCAATCACTGGGTTGAGCAGCAGTATCTCCCGGACGATCTGAAAGACAGAAAATACTACGAATTCGGCGAAAACAAAACCGAACAGGCGGCAAAAGCATACTTTGACAAAATTAAAACAAAACAGGAGTCAAAGAAATGAATGACATCAGTGAATCAAAACTCCCGCGCGAATTTCTCTCCGAATACAGGAAAAATATTGCTCTCAGATGCCTCGGAAGCCTTGTCGTTCTCGCGCTGGCAGGCTTTATCTGCACTTTCATAGATTTTTCGGGCTTGAAATACCCGGTCATGGGTGTGTTTTTCGTCATCGCGGTCGGATTTGTCGCCGATGTTCTCGTTTTCGGACTCTGGCGGATTCTTTTTCAGCCGTCGTGGTCGGGAGAAATCACCGGAATCGAAGCCGGATATAAAGTAAAAACAAAGAACAAAGGCTTTGAAAGACGCATGATTGTCACGGTGCAAATCAAAAAGGACAGCGGAAAAATGTATACAGCCGAATTATTCAGGGCGGACGAAAAAAATACCGCGAAAAACGCTTTTCAGGTATATGCGCCGTATAAAGTCGGTGACCGCGTTGTATATCTGAGGGGAATGAAGTTTTTCGCGAGATACGGAGTCAAAAACACAGAGGAGCTGTCTCTTCCGATGTTCGTCTGCCCGTACTGCGGGGATATAAATGCTGCCGAACGCGAAAAGTGTTATTCCTGCGGTAAAATTTTGCTGAAATAATTTTATAAAAGGTATTGACAAAAAAATAAAGATGTGATATAATACATCTGTTGTTGAACCAAAGACAGCAGGTTACAGTAAAAGCGAT
>JBJFHS010000070.1:0-4813 GCA_051893885.1 Eubacteriales bacterium | reverse complement strand
GGTTTCGTCATTCCGAAAATTCGTAAACCGGATGTGGCAGATATGCGCGATATTTTTTTCGTTTCTCCTCGGAATCCAGTCGATTCTTGCGAAAAGTGCGGACAGTCTCGCGGCAAAAGGGGTCAAGTTCGCCATAGGTTCGTTCGTGCCGGTTGCGGGAGGAATGCTTTCGGAGGCGTATAGTACGCTGCGTGAGGGACTCGGCTTCGTGCGGGGAGTGTGCGGAGTCGGCGGAATTGTGGTTCTGCTTCTTCTGACGGTTCCGGCGCTGATTCCGATTGTGATGTACAAGCTCAGCATATTTATCGCGAAAACCGCTTCGGAGCTGCTCAAATGCGATGTGCTGACTCCGATTCTGACCGAGGTCGGTGGGATTGTGGATTTTCTCATCGGGATAATGCTGTCGGTTGAGCTGATGTTCATTCTGTCGGTGCTTTTGTTTACAAAATCGTGGTGAGGTGTGAAAATTGAGGGCATATTACAACAGTCTCGTCGTCATGATGGTTGTGACTGCGGCAGCGTGTTTTTTGTCGCCGTCCGCGGAGCTTACGAAAAAGAATGTGCGGCCCGTATGCGGACTTCTGCTTCTTCTGACGCTGGTTTCGCCGATTTCAAGTGCGGTGCAGGGTATTGAAAGCATGGATTTCAGCAGATTTTCGACCTCCGCCGAATCCGAGCAGCTTTACGCACCTCAGGCTTATGCGATTTTAAAGTATATCTCCGACGAATATGGCTCTGACGGCAGTCGTGTGGTGTTTATCACGGATGAAGAGGGTTCGCTCTTGGAGATTCAGCTGTTCACCGCCGCGATGCCGTACGGGACAAAGGAGGCGATAGTGAATTCACTCGAGGGCGAATACGGCTGCGAGGTGAGAATCTACTGCGGGGAGGAATGATGAAATGGAAAAAGGGGAGGAAAAGAAGGGCTTTGCCGGATATTTCGGCAGTCACAAGAAGGAAATATTTTCCATACTGCTGCTGATTCTCGGCTTGGCTCTGATACTTCTGGGGTCTTTGGATTTCGGAAAAGGGAAGAATACAGAAGTAAAGTATGACGACGTCAGCTTTTACACGGAGTATCTTGAAGACAAGATTGAGGAGATATGCAGAAGCATCGGCGGGATTGACGAGGTGCAGGTGCTGCTTACGCTTGACTGTTCCAGCGAATACGTCTACGGGGAGAGCGCGTCGGACTACATAATACTGAAAAACGACAGCGGTGAGGATGCGGTACTTCTGAGGGAGATATACCCAAAGGTCAGGGGAATTGCGGTCGTCTGCACCGGCGGGGATTTGCCGAGGATACGTGAGACGATAACGGAGCTTCTCTCGGCGGCAATGGGGATATCGGTGTCAAAAATAAAAGTTGCGGGTATGTGACATAAAAGCCGCAGGAGCTCAATACAATGTAGTGAAAACAAATACTGGGGGTATAATTTATGAAATTCAAAGAGTTTATGCACAAGCTGGGGGAGCTATGCAAAAAGGCGGGGATGAAAACTCTCATTGCGGTATGTGCGGTGGTAGTACTCGGCGGTGTGGTTGTACTGAACTTTATTTTGAGCGGCAAGAGCTCCGACAGCACCGACGCGGGCAAATTCAAAATTGACCTGTCAGAAGACCCCGGCCAATCCCAGACTTCACTTGAGCCTGACGATGTAGCGGACTATTTTGCCTCGATATCGCTTCAGAGAAAACAGGCGCGCGACGAGGCTATGGAAGTGCTGAAATCCATAACCGAGAGCGATACGGCGATTGACGAGGCGAAGCAGACCGCGGTCAGTGACATAACTAAGCTGGCGGCTGAGATTGAACAGGAGGCGAACATAGAGTCTCTGATTCAGGCGAAGGGCTTCAGCCAATGCGTGGCGGTAATCAGCAACGAAAAGTGCAGCGTGATAGTTGAGTCAAACGGTCTTCTCCCGGGTGAATGTGCGCAGATATCCGAAATAGTCTACGAGCAGGCTGGCATAATCCCCGAAAACCTGAAAATAATCGAAAAATCCGCCGAATAAAGCAAAACGGTGATACTGCAGCGTGAATAATGCGGTATCACCGGTTTTTTTGTTCTGAAGAAAAGGGAATGCTATATTGTTTTTTGTTTTTTGGATATAGAAAAAGTTACAGAACTGTGATATAATTTATCAAAACATTAAATCAAAGGATAAAAAATGAACATTTTCAATTCATTTGAAGTGGGGATTCTTCATTCGCTTCACGATTTTCTTGAATGTGAATTTCTCGACGGATTTTTTTCAGCCATAACACATCTGGCGGACGGCGGGATTTTCTGGATAATTCTTGCCGTGGTGCTGCTGTTTTTCAAAAAGACGCGGCGTGCGGGAATTACTATGGCGTTCGCTCTGATTCTCGGGCTGATTTTCGGCAACATTATAATAAAGCCGCTGACTGCGCGTATCAGGCCGTATGATTTTGACACGTCTATTGTTCTTCTGATTCCGCCCGAGGTCGAGTATTCGTTTCCATCGGGTCACACACTTGCGTCTGTCGAGGGAGCGGTGTCCGTCTGGCTCTATCACAAAAAGGCGGGTACGGCGGCGATAATTCTGGCGTTTCTGATTGCGTTTTCGCGGCTTTATCTCATGGTGCATTATCCGCTTGACGTCATAGCGGGGGCTTTGCTCGGAGTGATTTTTGCGTTTGCCGCGTCAAAACTGGCTGATATACTGATAAAAAAGGCGAAGATTCCCGTGAATTAAACCCTTGCGCCTGCACCGAGGTCGAGCTTTGCGATGTTTTCGGCGATCGTATCCGCGGAGAGTCTCAGGCGGCGCATCTCGTCGTTGTTCAGCGGGATATCGAGAACCTGCTTGACGCCGTCACGACCGACGATTGCCGGAACGCTGAGGCACATATCGGAGAGACCGTAGTGACCGTCTACCAATGTAGAGACCGGCAGAATCGAGTTGTCGTCGCTGACGATTGACTTGACAATCCGTTTGGTCGACTGTGCGATGGCGTAATATGTCGCTCCCTTGTCCCGGATTATATCGTACGCGCTGTTTTTCACGTAGTCGAACAGGGGATACAGGTCGCTAAGTCCCGTAACGCCGCCGGAGATTTTACAGTACTCGTCGAGGTTGATTCCCGAAACGTTCGCCGAAGACCACACCGCAAGCTCGCTGTCACCGTGTTCGCCGATTATAAACGAGTGGACGTTTCTCGAATCGACGTTCAGCCGGTTTCCGACGAGGTATTTCAGCCGGGCAGTATCGAGAACCGTGCCGCTGCCGATTACGCGGTTTGATTTGAATCCGGAGAGTCTTAGCGCGGCGTAGGTGAGAATGTCGACGGGGTTTGAAACGACGAGGATGATGCACTCCTTGTTGACCTCGGTGATTCTTGAGATGACCTCGCGGAAAATTTTCACGTTGCGGTGGAGCAGATCGAGGCGGGTTTCACCCTCTTTCTGGTTCGCTCCGGCGGCTACAACCACGATGGATGCGTCCTCAAGCCCGGTGTAGGTCGACTGATAAATCTGCATCTGCGAAAGAAACGGCAGGCAGTGCGCCATGTCGAGGGCTTCACCGCGGGCTTTGGCGTCGTTCACGTCGATGAGAGCCATTTCGTTGAACATTTCCGATTCCATCAGGGTGTAAGCGATGGTTGAGCCGACAAAGCCGCAGCCTACCACGCCGATTTTTTTGATATCCGTCATAATTTTTCTCCGAAAATAAAATTTTTTCGCAGATAGTATTCTCGAAATCGGTGAAAATTATGCCGTGCAGAAAAATTCAGTCGAGGTAAAGCGAAAAATTCGCCGTGAAATTATCAAAATCGGACTTGTCGGTTATCCAGACTATGACAAACGCTTCTTTTGTTCCGAGGCGGGAGTAAGCCTCAAAGCGGTGATTTCCGTCGTTCAGCACAAATCCGCCGTCGACGTAATTCACTATCATCGGAGCGATATCGACGCCGGAATTTATTATTTCCATGAGCTCAGAGACGTGCTTTTCAAACAAATCGGGGTCAACTCTCCACTTCATGTCCTCCTCCGGCCCGCAGCAGCGAGTGAACATAGACAGCGGCATTTTTAACGGACCGATGTAGAATCTGTCGCATAATTTAAGTCCGTCGGAGAAGGGTTTGTTGTGTCCGTCCGAGAGAAGATAGGCGTGAATCCACTCCTCTATCCTGCCGCTTTGTCCGAATTCAAGGGCTGAGGAGAGCGTGCTTTTGTATTCCATTTTTTTCCTCCGTATAAAAATAAAAAACTGCGGAATCACAAGCTGTCTGAGACAGACTGAAATGAAACGCAGTTTTATTATTTATCTGATTTCGACAGTAACCTTTTTGTCGGCTATTTTGGCAGCTGCTTTTGCGACGGTGCGTATTGCGCGGGCAATTTTACCGTGTTTTCCGATAATCATGCCCATATCCGCTTCCGCTACCTTGAGAGTCAATACAGTGCCGGATTCGTTTTCCTCCTCCGTTACACTGACTGAATCAGGATCGTCAACAATAGCGCGCGCCATGTCAGCCAGAACCTTTGCCAAGTCGATGTCACGATAGCTTGCGCCGGTTGTGTTATCCATAATTATTTAATAATACCGCTCTTTGTAAGGATGGATTTAACCGTTTCAGTAGGCTGAGCGCCGGAAGCGAGCCACTTCTGAACCTTTTCCTCTTCAACCTTGATTGTAACGGGCTCTGTCATGGGATTGTAGTATCCAACTTCCTCGATGAATCTGCCGTCGCGGGGGTAACGGGAGTCTGCTACAACGATGCGGTACAAGCGAGCCTTCTTTGCGCCCATTCTTCTGAGTCTGATCTTAACCATTTTTTCCTCCGA
>JBJFHS010000069.1:0-4817 GCA_051893885.1 Eubacteriales bacterium | reverse complement strand
CGAGCAGGGTTAGCGGTCCCTGCGAGCTCGCTCCACTACTTCTGAGGTCGAGGATGTCTATATTCCCCCGTGAGGCAGGAGAACCCGTCCGAAGTGATACCGCTACCATAGCACTGCACAAGACATGAACCACCCCGATTGAAGTTCTTGCCAAGCTTCTTTCAAGAAGCGTCCGTTCTCCTCGCGTCCCTCAGCTCATTCAACGGCATCAAAGTGCAGTACAAAGCTCTCGCCGGTGCCGGAGGGGTAGCGGGATAGGTTGAGACCGGCGTTCATCAGCAGCGCACCGGAGTAGACCTCGCCGTTTTCGTAGAGACGGTAGTATTTGTTTTCGTCGAGGCCCTTGAAGCGGATGAAGCGCGTGCGGCAGTGGTAGTATCTCATGTTGACCAGCGTGAACATCATCTCGTTTTTGTCCTCGGAAACAAGCTCCCACGCGGAATAGTAGCTGTTTTCCCACGGAGATACGATTCTGTAGAGGTCGCCATAGTGCGTCAGATTGTAGTATCTGTGATATTGAGCAACCTGCTTTTTCACGATTTCGCGGTCTTTTTCGGATAGCCTGTTCGGGTCGAGCTCGTAGCCGAAGGTTCCCCACATCGCGACGTTGCCCTTTGTCTCAAAGCCTGTGCGGCCGTTCATCGAGACGTGCGCGCCCATTGTGGATGCCGGATAGCAGAGAGAGGTGCCGAACTGTACCGCTATTCTCTCGATCGCATCGGTGTTGTCGGACGCCCAGATCTGCGGTGAGAACGAAAGCATCGCGGGGTCAAATCTTCCGCCTCCGCCCGAGCAGTTTTCGATGAGCATATCGGGGAAATCCCTGTTCAGCCTGCCCATGATCTCGTACGTGCCGAGAATGAAGCGGTGGAATATCTCCTCCCCGTGTTCATATGAGAGAAGCGCGCTGCCGGCCTCGGTCAGATTTCGGTTGAAGTCCCACTTCAGGTAGTCGATTTTGTACTTTGAGAGAACCGACTTCATCTGAGCGTAGATGTTCTCGCGCACGTCCTCGCGTGACATATCAATTACACACTGATTTCGTCCGAGAGAGCGGTCTCTGCCGGGCACGTGGATGCACCAGTCGGGGTGAGCGCGGTATAAATCGGAGTCGGGGGAAATCATCTCCGGCTCGTACCAGATGCCGAACTTCAGTCCCAGCGCGTTCACCTTGTCAATCAGCACGCCGAGTCCGCCCTTGAGCTTGTCCTCATTTACGTACCAGTCTCCGAGGGAGCGGCGGTCGTCGTTTCTCACACCGAACCAGCCGTCGTCCATTACGAGCATTTCGATGCCGAGCTCCTTTGCGCGCTGTGCGAACGAGACGAGCTTGTCCGTGTCAAAGTCGAAGTATGCCGCCTCCCAGCTGTTGATGAGCAGCGGACGCTTTTCGGTCTTCCATTTTCCGCGCACGAGGTTGTTGTTGTAGAGGCGGTGGAACGTGCGCGACATTCCTCCAAGTCCTTCGTTTGAGTAGACAAGCACAGCCTCGGGCGTCTGGAACTCCTCACCGGGCTCGAGATGCCACGTGAATCCGTCGGGGTTGATGCCGATGTTGACTCTTGTCGTTTCGTAGTAGTCCACGTCTGCGGTGATGTCGAAGTTGCCGCTGTAGACGAGATTGAAGCCGTACACATCGCCGTGGTCCTCGTCAGCTCCGTGGCGTACAAGGGCGGCGAAGGGGTTGTGGAAGTGGGAGGACGAGCCTCTGACTGACGAAATGGATGCGTGACCGTGCTTGAGAGGAGTGCGTGCCATGTTTCTTTCGGCGTTGTGGCGGCCGTAGAGGTGGAGCATATCGAAGTCCATCGAGTTGAGGGAGACGCTTGCTGAGTACGCCTTTTCGATATCCATCGGCTTGTCGGAGGCGTTGATTATGCGGACGGACTTTGTCATCGCGCTGTACTTTTCAAATACGGTGTAGCTGAGAACAGCCCGCGCGCCAGTCACCTTGTCGCAGACGTCAATCTCAAGCGTCTCGCACTCGTCGTCTGTGTTCGCGTAAAGTGAGGGGAGAGGTGGGATGGCGGGCTTGCCCTTGAAAATGCGGTGTCTGGCATAGCGGAAGTCGGTGCAGTCGTTTCCGTCGGCGTTGCGGATTGCGACAGCGGTCTTGCGGAAGTCGCCCACGCCGAAACCGGAATACTCAATCGGTGCGATGTCTGCGGAGAAGTCGCCGCGGTTTACTGACGGGCTGTGTGCGGAGAACGAGGCGAACCACTCGCGATAGTAGTAGTCGGTGAAGTTCACGTCGGGCACCTTCGCTCCGTAGTAGTAGTTGAGCAGGTATCCGCCGTCGAACAGTGCGATCGCATAGGACGAGCCGGCGGTGTCGAGCTTGAAGATTTTTTTGTCTTCATAAAATTTTATCGGCATAATTTTTACCTCGCGCTGAATTTATTTTGTAATATTATGCCATAAACAGCGTGGATTTTCAATAGTCGCGGTGAAATTAACCATTTTAACAGACGAATCCGCGTTATTTTTGCACATTAATATTGATTATTTTGGGCACATTGGATATAATTGTAATACAAATAATGTCAGCGGGGGATTGATATGGGAGAAATTAAAGTGTTTTTTCACGGCGGCAATTCACTGACGGTCGAAAACGGCGTGAGAAACGTGCAGGCTGGTTCTTATACGGCGTGTTTTGCGTCATACAGCGGAGATGATGAACTCGACAGCGAGTGCGGTGCGGAGATAGAGGTCACGCCGAAGGATGCGGAGCGTTACATGGCTGACGTGCGTCACTCCGAGTTCTGGTGCTCGCCGCGGTTCGATGGGACTGACGCAGGTGTGGATTACGACGGTCTCGACGAGGTGCAGTATTTTGTGTGCCTTGGAAAAAACGGAAAATACACCGCAATAGTTCCCGTGGTGTCGGAGGACTACAAATGCGTGCTCGTTGGGCGCGGCGATAAGCTGTTTGCAAAATTGTTTTCGTGGAAGCGCGGAATGAAGGTGTGCGACTGCCTTGCGTATGTCACAGCAGAGGGGGACGACCCGTTTGAGCTGACCGAGGGGTGCGTGAGGTGCGCGCTTGAGCTTCTCGGACGCGGGGATGTCATGCGGAAGGACAAGAGATACCCGGAGGTGTTTGAATACCTCGGCTGGTGCAGCTGGGACGCCTTGCAGATAAGGGTCTCAGAGGATGGAATACGCCGCAAATGCGAGGAGTTCAAAGCGAAAAATATACCAGTGAAGTGGGCGATAATCGACGATATGTGGGCTGAAATTACGGAATTCCCGGGAAATTACACCACTCGCGGGGAAATGTTCAGCCTTATGCACTCGTCGCATATGTACGACTTTGAGGCATCGCGCGACCGCTTCCCTGACGGACTTGCGCACACTGTCGGAATGATTCACTCCTACGGCATGAAGGTGGGGATGTGGCATCCGACTACGGGCTATTGGTGCGGCCTCGACCCTGACGGAAAGGCTTACGAAAAGCTCCGTGACTACACCTACACGACGCCGGATGGAAAAATAATCGGCGCGTACAGCGAAAACGGGGCGTTCGGATATTTCGGCACAATTCACTCGTTCTTCAAAAAGTGCGGCACCGACTTCGTAAAGGTCGACAATCAGAGTATGACAAGGCGGTTTTACAAGGGCGTGGACAGCGTCGGACGGGTAACGCGGAGCTGGCATCGTGGACTTGAGGCGTCGGTTGGGCTGCACTTCGACAACGCGATGATAAACTGCATGGGAATGGCGTCGGAGGATATGTGGAACCGGTTCTACAGCAGTGTGTGCCGGTGCAGCGACGATTTTCAGCCGGAGGACAGGGCGTGGTTTTCAAAGCACATACTCCAGTGCGCGTACAACTCCGTCCTTCAGGGGCAGTTTTACTGGAGCGACTTCGATATGTGGTGGACGGACGACACTCAGGCGCAAAAAAACAGTCTGCTGCGCGCGGTGTCGGGAGGGCCAATATATGTGAGCGACGAGATCGGACGAAGCCGTGCGGAGGTGCTGAAGCCGCTTGCGTTTGACGACGGAAAAATCCTGCGCTGCGACATGTGCGGACTTCCCTCACTCGACTGCCTCACTTCCGATCCCGAGACATCCGGCAGAGCGCTGAAGATTCAGAACGTCATTTGCAGTGCGGCAGGTGATTTCGGATTTGTGGCAGCGTTCAATATCGACAGAAACGGCGGTGCGGTCAGCGGAAAGGTTCGTGTGTCCGATGTAGCAGAGCTGAAAAAATGCGCGGAAAACGGTGAGAAGTTTGTTATATACGAACATTTCAGCCGTGAATTTGTGATTACGGACGCCTGCGGAGAGGTGGAATTCACGCTATCCGACTGCGACGACTTCCGACTTTTTGTGATAATACCATACATCGGCAATTTCGCACCCATAGGACGGAGCGACAAATTTATCTCCCCCGCCGCGATAACGCAGAAAATCGGGGAGCGCGTCACACTGTACGAGGACGGAGAATACTCTTACATAAAGGACGGCAGGCTCTACACAGAGTAAAAAATGCTTTTTCGGTAATAAAAGCGGCTTTAGGCAACGAAAGCGGCTGAATGCGGACAAAAAACGCACCATGCCGCTTTTGTTCCGGAGAAAAATATACGCGGCGTCAAAAAAAATAAAAAAATCTAAAAAATATTGAAAAAAGGTATTGACAAAAAAAGACGGCTGTGGTATAATATCAAACGTCGACGGGAGATACCCCAAAGACAAGAAATCAGTGATTCAGACCAGTCATTGATGCAAATGGAAGCGTATGCACCGTTTGAAAAGTATGGAAGCATAGCTCAGCTGGGAGAGCATCTGCCTTACAAGCAGAGGGTCATAGG
>JBJFHS010000068.1:0-4820 GCA_051893885.1 Eubacteriales bacterium | reverse complement strand
AGTGATTTTCAATCTCGTCACGGAGCTTTGCGATGTCGTCCTCAGTGAGGTCCTTGACGCGTGTGTCGGGATTGATGCCGGTTTTTGCAAGGATATCGCGGGAACTCTTAAAGCCGATACCGTAGATATAGGTCAGAGCGGCCTCGATGCGCTTTGCGTTCGGAATATCAACACCTGATATACGAGCCATACTTGTTTTCTCCTCTCGTTAAAATTAACCCTGTCTCTGCTTGTGCTTGGGATTTTCACAAATAACCATCACATTGCCGTGACGCTTGATAATCTTGCACTTTTCGCAGATTTTCTTTACGGAAGGCTTTACTTTCACAGTATTTTACCACCTTTCTTATTTTACTGAGAGTCTTTTGCCATTTCGCGCTCCAAGCTCAGTTCTTGGTACGCCATGTAATTCTTCCCTTGGACGGGTCATATATCGAGACTTCTACTGTGACCTTGTCGCCGGGTAAAATTCTGATATAATTCATCCGCAGCTTGCCCGAAATATGCGCTGTAACGATCATATCATTCGGCAGCTTTACCTTGAAGGTAGCGTTCGGAAGTGCTTCAACCACAACCCCTTCAAATTCTATAACGTCATCCTTCGGCAAATTTTTCTTCCTCCCTGATCGCCAAAATATTTCGGTGAAAAACACACCGTCTTAATATTATATGTTCCTCGGGCGTTATTTGTCAAGAGGATTTTCATATTTTTTACGGCAAATATCATATTTTTCGCAAATTTCATATACCTGCACATCCGAAAGTGCGGCAAAATCGATTTTTTCGTCAATTTCGCCATATCGCTTTAATATCTTCAGATGGCGCGGATTTTTGTGCTTTTTTTCGCTCAAAGTATGCTTTCTGCCGTCCGCAACGACCACGGGAGCGACGCCGTTTTTTTCGTCAAGACCGACGACAAGGAACACGCGGTATCTGTCCCTGCCCTGTTTTGACTGAACGATATCTCCCGCAGAGGGCATTACAATTTTTCTGTTCTGAGGCATTTTACCTTATAATTAATGAATTAAAAATCAGTCGACCTTTGTGAGCAGCTCAACTCCGTTTTCCGTGAGTGCGATCGTGTGCTCGTAATGTGCGGAGAGCGTGCCGTCCTTTGTGATAACAGTCCAGTTGTCGCTCAGCTCTTTTACCTCGGGTCTGCCAATATTGACCATCGGCTCGACCGCTATGACCATACCGCGGCAAAGGCGTGCTCCCCGTCCGGCTGTACCGAAGTTCGGAACGTTGGGATCCTCGTGAAGGTCAGCTCCGACTCCGTGACCGACATACTTTTTGACCGTTGAGAAGCCGTTGGCCACAACATATCCGTCGATCGCCGCGCCGATATCGCCTATTCTCGCACCCTCGCGACCTGCCGCCTCCGCACCGAGTTCAAAGCTGTGTTTTGTGACCTCGATGAGCTTTTTCGCCTCTTCGGAGACATTTCCGCAGGGGAAGGTGTTTGCGCTGTCGCCGTGGTATCCGTGGATGAACGCGCCGACGTCGATTTTGACGATATCACCCTCCTCGATAACGCGGTGGTTTGACGGAATTCCGTGTATTACCTCCTCGTTGATGGAGATGCACGCGGAGCCGGGGAAGCCGCCATAGCCGAGGAATGAAGGTTTCGCGCCGCACTTTTCGATGTGGTGTCTGATTTTTTCGTCAATCTGCTTAGTTGAGACGCCGGGCTTCACCATCTCTCCGCCGATGATGAGAGCTTCACCGGTGATACGTCCCGCGATTCTCATAAGCTTTATCTGTTCCGGTGTTTTTAAGATTATCATGATAATCCTCTTTGATCAATTCTTTGAATCGCTTTAATAATACAGTAAAAAATTATTCAGCCGGACTCATTCGCCCAAAGCCTTGAAGGTGAGCGCGGTTGTGTCCTTGAGTTCTTCCTGACCATATACGATCTTGAGAAGGCCCTTGGATTTGTAGAAGTCCTTGAGAGGCTCTGTCTGCTCGTGATAAATGACGAGTCTTGACTTTACAACCTCGGGATCGTCGTCCGCACGTCTTGTGAGAGGCTCTCCGCAGGCGCAGCTGTCACCGTTCGGCGAGGGTTTATATACAGTATGGTAGGTTGCTCCGCACTTTTTGCAAACGCGTCTGCCGCTCATACGTGTCATTATGTCCTCGTCAGCCACTTCGATTGAGATAACGTCGGTGATTTCAACGCCCATTTCGTCGAGTGCGGCAGCCTGCGGCACAGTTCTCGGGAACCCGTCAAGGATGAAGCCGTTCTTACAGTCGTCCTTTGCAAGGCGGTTTTTGATTATGTCGATGACGACCGCGTCGGGAACAAGCTCGCCCTTTGAGGTATAGGACTTGACCTTTTCACCCAGCTCACTGCCGGAGGCTATTTCGTCGCGAATCATCTGACCTGTAGAGATTGCGGGAATGCAGAACTTTTCGGAAATAAGCTCAGCCTGAGTGCCTTTTCCTGCTCCGGGAGCGCCGAGAAGAATAAGATTTATTTTACGTGACATTTTTTTCTCCTGTTTAATAATTCACATATCCGCGCCGCAAATTGCCATAATCGGAAAAATCACGGCGATTATCCATTTTTCTGTATTTTATGCCAACAAATTCTATAATATCCGTATCAACAACGAAATGGGTAGTGATCCTAAAACCCTGCCCATTCCGAAGTGAAACGTAATTCAAATATTATTCAAGGAATCCCTTGTAATGACGCATTGTCATCTGAGCTTCGATTTCGCGGATAGTTTCGAGAACTACGCCGACTACGATGATGATCGATGAGCCTCCGAATGCAAGACCCTGCAGGTTTCCGCCGGAAATCAGGTTAATGATAAGCGGGAGAACAGCGACTACAGAGAGGAGGATTGCGCCGATAAAGGTTACGCGGTTCAAAATCTTTGTGATATACTCAGCAGTAGGACGTCCGGGACGGATACCGGGGATGGAACCGCCGTTTGTCTTGAGGTTGTTCGCAACTTCAACAGGATTGAAAGAAATCGAAGTGTAGAAGTATGCGAACGCGATGATGAGTATGAATGTAAATACCGCGTAAAGGACGCTGTCCGTGGAGAAGAGATTGAAGAACTTATCCCAGAACGAGCCCTCTGCCGGACGCGCGAACATTGCGATCGTAGGAATAATCGAGCAGATGGAGGAGGAGAAGATGATAGGCATAACGCCGGTCATGTTTACCTTGAGAGGAAGGTTGGATGACTGGCCGCCGTACATCTTTCTTCCGACAACCTTCTTTGCGTACTGAATCGGAATTCTGCGTTCGCTGTTGGTCATCCAAACGATGAAAGCGATCATCGCTACAGCGAGAGCCAGCGCGAGTACAGCAATGATGATTCCTGCCCAGAACGGAACACTGAAGGTAGTGCCGTTACCTCTTGTGAAGGATGCCTTACCTGTAACAAGGTTCCAGAGCTGGAGTACGAAAGAGGGGATACGGGAAATGATGTTTGCAAAAAGGATGAGAGAGATACCGTTTCCGATACCGTTTTCGTTGATCTTTTCAGCGAGCCACATGACAAGCGATGAGCCTGCGCAGTAGCAGGTAACTATAACAAGCGCCGGGAAGAAGCCTGTGTCTACAAGGAGATTATAGGACTTGAGGAGCTGGTAATAGCCGATAGCTGTGATGAGACCGAGTGCAACGGTTACATAACGTGTGATCTGATTTATCTTCTTTTTGCCTTCCTCGCCTTCCTTGGAAAGATTTTCCAGATAAGGAATAGCGATGCAAAGGAGCTGCATTACGATGGACGCTGTAATGTACGGGTTGATACCGAGTGCAAACAGTGTCGCGTTCGAGAATGCGGAACCTGTTAAAATATTGAGGTATGCGAATATGGAGCCGCCTGTCGCAAGCATGGACGAGCTGAGGGCAGCAGAATTTACGTACGGAATCGGAATTGCTGTACCTACACGGTAGAGCACGATTACGATAAGTGTGAACAGAAGCTTCTTTTTGAGATCAGCAATTTTCCATGCGTTTCTGATAGTCTCAAACACTTATACCACCTCGGTCTTTCCGCCGGCTGCTTCTATCTTCTCTTTTGCGCTTGCAGAAAAGATTGAAGCTTCAACGGTTAATTTTTTAGTGATTTCGCCGTTGCCGAGTACTTTCAGACCGTCGAGGGATTTGCGGATGATTCCGGCTTCCATAAGTTTATCAAGATTTACTGTATCGCCGTCGTTGAATCTGTCGTTGAGAACAGATACATTTACGATTGCATATTCAGTTGCGAAATGGTTCTTAAAGCCTCTTTTAGGAAGCTTTCTGTAAAGGGGAAGCTGACCGCCTTCAAATCCGAGACGAACGCCGCCGCCTGAACGAGCATTCTGACCCTTATGACCCTTGCCTGCTGTCTTACCGTTTCCGGAGCCTACACCTCTTCCTTTGCGGAAGCCTTCTTTTACAGATCCGGGAGCCGGTGAAAGTTCATGGAGCTTCATGGTTAATCCTCCTTTTAAGAAATAGTTAATTTAATTCTAATCTTCGGAGAGCGTTAAGCCTTCTCCACGGATACAAGGTGAGCGAGCACCTTAACTTTACCGTCAATAACGGGGCCGGCTTCGTGAACGATGGAATCACCGATCTTAACGAGTCCGAGGGATGCTGCTGTTGCCTTCTGGTTGGGTTTTGCTGCGATGAGGCTCTTTGTAAGTGTAACTTTAACTTTCATTTACTTAAAACCTCCTCAGTCTATTACCTGCTCTACGGAAATACCGCGGGCTTTTGCAACCTCTTCGGCAGTTCTGAGAGCCTTTAAGCCTTCAAAAGTAGCCTTAACTACGTTTGTGGGGTTGTTGGAACGGAGGCACTT
>JBJFHS010000067.1:0-4827 GCA_051893885.1 Eubacteriales bacterium | reverse complement strand
TAGATAAACCACTTTTGAAGTTCTTGCCAAGCTTCTTACAAGAAGCGTCCGCGTCCCCCCGTTCCCCTCGCTCCTTACTGTTCAGTGCCCCATTCACGGTTGGGCTTGTCGCTCATTTCGAGGATCAGCTCGCCGCCGGAGGTTATGTCTGAATGGGAGAGGAAGGGCTTGTTGTGGTCTCGGCCGTTCAGTTTGGCGGATTTGATGTATCGCTTGCCGTCTCCCGCACCGTCTGCTTTGATGACAAACGTTTTGCCGCCGGCTTCGATTTCAACCTTGTCGAACATGGGCGAGCTGAGCGCGTATTCGGCTTTTCCGGGACATACGGGATAGAGTCCTATCGCCGAAAACGCCATCCATGACGACATCGCGCCGCTGTCCTCGTCACCGCAGATTCCGAGCGGAGAATTCGTGAACCAGAGCTCGATAATAGTGCGCAGCCTTCTCTGGGTCATCCACGGCTTGCCGCAGTAGTTGTAGAGATACGGTATGTGGAAGCTCGGCTCGTTGCCCATGCAGAACATACCCATAAGTCCAGTGGAGTCGGGGAACTGATTCAAAAATCCGTATTTTCCCGGTGCGGGTGTGGTGAACAGCTCGTCGAGTCGTCCGCACATTTTGTCCTTGCCGCCCATCAGATTTGCAAGTCCTTCAATGTCGTGCCATACGGAGAAATTGAACGTGTAGGCGTTGCATTCCGCGAAGTAGTCACGTCCTCCCTGACCGCCGCCCTGCACGGGATCGTAGCCCTTGATCCATTCGCCGGACGCATTTTTCGGAGCCATGAAGCCGATTTCACTGTTGTAGATGTTGCGGTAGTTCTGCGAGCGCTTCATGAACATATCGTAGTCCTCGGTTTTGCCTAAATGGCGCGCTATCTGTGCAATGCACCAGTCGTCGTAGGCGTGCTCCAGCGTTACCGAAAGACACTGACGTCTCTCAAAGGAGTGCGCGTCGGCTATCCATTCCTTCTGACCGACTTCGAGCGAGGGGAAGAATCCCTTTTCGTAGTAGCATCTGTCGAGTTCGTTTGCCGGTTTGTCTGCTACCCACGGAAGCATGGTCGTCTGCGTCGCGCTTCTGTACAGTCCCTCGTAGGCGGTTTCGTAGTCGGCCTCAATTCCTTTCGCAAGGGCGTCGGCGAACAGTGCAGCTGCGTGGAAACCTATCATGACGGGTCTGTCGCCTTCAATATACGGGAACGACGGCATAGCTCCGGACTGGCGGTACATTTCAACATAGCTATCGAGCATTTTTTTGTGGTTTTCCGGCTCAAGCAGAAGCTGAAGCGGGTGCATAGAGCGGAAACTGTCCCAAAGCTGGTCGTTGCAGTAGAATTCCCCATCGTGAACGGCGTTGTCGTAGCCCGAATAATACTTTCCGTATTCACCGAAGTTCTTCATGTTGCCGAACGAGCGGTAGAGCGCGGTATAGTACGCCGTTTTCATGTCCTCGGAGCCGCCGCTGACTTTGATTCTGCCGAGCAGAGATTCCCACACCTGCTTTGATTGTGCGGCGACGGCTTCATAATTCTTCCCGCCGAGCTCACGTGCAAAAATTTCCTCCGCCTTTGCAAATGATATATGGGACACGGAGGCATAAAGCTCGCAGCAGTCCGATATATCTGAGATAACGACTTCGTTTCCGTTCGCTTCGGCGTCAAACGCGCAGGACAGTTTTATATAGATATATGATGGAACACGCCTGTTTTCCGATATCAGAATGCCGTCGGCTGTGATTGTGCATTCTGCTTTGTGCGGCGCGCGAATGAAGATTTTTTCCGCTCCCGATGCCCTGTACACATACGAGCGCATGGTGGTCGAAGCCTCAACGGAAATATCGCTGTCCTCGAGATACACGCTGTACGAGTACGGATGGGACTCTACCGTGCTCATGTCAAAATGTGATACAGCGCTTTCAAAGTCCTGCGTATCTTTTCCGGCAAACATGACTGCGCACTCATCTATGGGAAAAGACGCTATTTTTTCGGCGAAGTAATAGTCGTTCATATTGGGCGAGACGTTCGGGAAAACCTGTGCCGTTCCGTGAGGGAGCATTGTCGCCGGACGTGTAGCCGTCAGCAGATGCCCCACTGTTCCTATGTACGGGTTTACGTATTCTGCGGGTGTTTTTTGTTTCATTTGTATTCCTCCGTATCGGGATTTGTTTGCTGTGATTATGTTACTATTTAATATAACATCTCCGCCGGTTGTTGTCAAGCCTTGATTTGACTGCGGCAGCTCTCCGGCTTACCCGAATGAAAAACCGGACAGCGGCAGCTATAGTACAGTCGGCAAAAAAACGGATTTTGTCCATCTTTTTTCTGATTTTGTAAATTTACTGAACGGTATAAAGGCAGTATAATCAATAAAAAGGAAATAGAGCTATGGTTTATTTGTGATAAACATATAAGAAAATCCGCTGTGTATAACAGAAAAGGAGACAGTTATGAAAAAGCGTTATTTTGATTCGACAAAAGCAGACACCGGCAGTATTGCGGTACACGCTGTCGGAAACGGGGAAATTATGCTGTACGGAAAAGGCCCGGAATGGATGGAGGTTCTCGGCGCACCCTATTCCTGCCCGAGGATATTTTCGCTGAAAGTGCATTCCGGTGATGTGATGCGCTCGGTGACATGGCGCAGTCCCGGCACAGGACGATGGGTGCATGAGCTTTCACAGGGCGTTATCACCGACTGCGCATCCGCCTCAGAGCACTGCATTGTACGCCGTTGGGAACTGACAGCTCCGGTTCGGTTTGATTTGAACTACGCCTTTCCGCTTCAGGATATTCGCGCAGTGTTCCCGGATAACGCAGGAGCATGGCTGATAACACTTCCTTCAAATGCCGCCGTGTACAATGACTATCCGCTGGTGCATCACTCCTGCATGGTTGTGGCGGCACAGGGCGGATGCAGTGCGGAACAGACTGACGGCGGCCTTACACTCACACTGTCCGACACAGGAACTCTGTACGTCACGGGCTCAGAGAGCTTTCCCGATGCGATGGAACAGATGCGCGCGGCTCTGAAAATTCCTTATGACAGGCTGCAGCAGGAGTCCGACGCCGAGGTGAACGCGTTCCTGACAGAATGTGCCGCAAACCGCCCCGCTCTCAGAGAGCATCCGGCCCGTGAAAAGGTGCTTGAAGCCGTGGAGGACACCCTGATGGTTATCAGCTCTCAGCAGCACAGGGAAGGCGGCGTTCAGGCGGGATACAACTACCACATGGGATACGTCCGCGATCAGTACGGTGTGTCAAGAGGTCTGCTGACAATGGGTGCGTGGAACAGGGCAAAAATGATTATGTCGTTCTACCGCTCGGTGTTTGCCCGTTCGGGATATATTGCAAACGCACAGGCAATGGGTGTGGACGGCGTGTTCCATGTACATGAAAACGATCTTACAGAGATCACGGGTTATCTGCTGCTTCAGGCGACGGATCTGCTGCGGGTCACGGGGGACGAGGACTTCTTCAAAACCCTGTATCCGATGTGCGACTGGGCACTGAAGGCGCAGATTTTCTGCCTGCACAATGATATGCTGCCATTCAACGGGGACGAGACATATGTGGCAGGCGGAATTCTGCCGAGAACCATACTCAATCACGGCTCCTTTGAGGCAACGCTGCTGTTCATAACCGGCGGACGGAGATATCTCGATGCCTGCGCACGACTGGGAAGAGCTGAAGATTGGATGGCAGAGGCAGGACGGCGGATCAAAACTGCGTCCGAGCGCTTTGACGAAAACTTCCGCAGGGGAGATTTTTATATCACCAACTCGGTAAAGCGGCTTGACGGGCTGACAGAACCGGCTTATCGTCACGGAGTGTGCTATTACGGAGGCTATTTCGGATGGCTGATTCGCGAGGCGGAGGGATGTTATGTCTGCCCGAAATGTGTCGGAAAGGGTGTTCCTGTTCCAGACCGCGAGGAATATCAGCTCAAGAGCACCATGCTTATGGCTCCGTTTGTAAGCTCTGACCAGCTGCCGGCACAGTTCCTCGAAAAACAGATTTCTCAATATCTCGGGGAATACAGAACCACAGGCAGACTTCCTTCGCGGCCGGACGGAAACCTGAACGTGGGATATGATTACGGCCTGCTTGTGTATGCGGCTGCGGAGGCAGGTCAGAATGCGGATGACTTGCTTGATGCGATGCTGTCTCTGCAGGACGAGTGCGGCGCATGGTGCGAGTATTACGAAAACGGAGTACAGCGAGGCACCCAGTACCGTCCCTGGGAAAGTGCAATCAATATATCCGGCGCCATCAGGTATCTGGCAGAATAAAACCGGCTTAAAAAAGCTCAGAAAAAACGGACAATGAAAAAATTCACTGCAGCAGTAAGATAACTGCAAAGGTGTTTTTTGTCATTGTCCGTTGTTTTAGTGCTTTATTACTCTGAAATCACACGGTTTTCGTTAGTCCACTGCTCAGGACTGCAGCCTGTTGCCTTTTTGAATACGCGGGAGAAGTAATAGCAGTCGCTGAAACCCGAGCGCAGTGCTATTTCCTTTATCAGCAGTCCGGCATGGTTCGGCAGGCTGAGAAGCTGTTTGGCGGTATTGATGCGCTGATTTGTCAGATACTGCAGCGGAGTCTTTCCGGTTTCCTTAAAAAACAGCTTTCGGATATAGTCATCGGTCAGCGGAATCTTCTGAATGGTGCGGGTCACGTCATAATTGGGGTTTGAAATATTGGCGAGAATCTCGCTTATGACAAAGGCGACATATTCGTTTTTTTCCGGCTCTTCCGAAAGCGCGATGATGTAGTTGTACATCAGATTGTACAGGCAGTCGAGAATGTTGACATAGTTTTTCCGCTTT
>JBJFHS010000066.1:0-4838 GCA_051893885.1 Eubacteriales bacterium | reverse complement strand
GTACGCGGCGGCTTCACGGCATCTGAGCAGATAATCCTCGTGTTTTTCGTGAATGTCTAACTTCTGCCCCGTCTCCGCGCTCCTCTTTCTGACAAGGGATGACGAGACGGACTCCGGCATATCGAGGAGCATGACTCTGTCGGGTTTCGGTAGACCGAGCCTGCCAAACTCAAAGTCCCACAGCCAATCGAGGAAACCGTCCCACTCCTCGCGCGGCATTTTCGAGAGCTGGTGGTATGCGTTCGCCGTAGTGTAGCGGTTTGCGATTATTACGCTTTCCCCCATGTAGTCCGCCTTCCACGAGGTAACGTAGCTCACGTACCTGTCGGCGGCGAAGAACATTGACGCGGCGTATGCGTTTGTGGCGTCCGGGTCGTCTCCGAGCTTTCCGCCGAGGTACATTTTCACAAGCGCGCATCCCTCGGAGCCGTAATCCGGAAAGTCTACAACGCGCACTTTTATGTTTTTTTCTTCAAGATGCCGCCTGAGGAGCTCGGTCTGAGTCCCTTTTCCGGAGCCGTCAAGCCCCTCAAGCACAATCAGTGTTCCCATTTTTTGTATTCCTTAAATAATTTTATTTAATCAATCTCGTGGTTCAGGCGCATTTCCATGAATTCCTGCTTGGTTATGAGCACTTCACGCGGCTTCTGACCGTCCGGCGCGCTGACATAACCGAGGCTTTCCATGCGGTCGATGAGCTTTGCCGCCCTGCCGTAGCCGAGTGAGAGTCTGCGCTGTATGAGCGAGGTCGAAATCTTTTTCTGCTCGATTGCCAGCTCGATAGCGGAGGTGAGCATCGGGTCTTCGTCCTCGTCTTCATCATCGAACGCGGCAGAGCTTCCCTTCTTTCCTCCGCCGATATCGCACTTCTGAGCCTCGCGTTCGATCTGGTTTGCGACCTCGTCGGAGTAAGTCTCGCAGTCGGAGTTCATGTTCTTGATGTAAGACACGACCTCCTCGACATCCGACTCCGAAACGAATGCCCCCTGAACACGCTGCGGCTTCGGTTCTCCCACCGGACTGTACAGCATATCGCCCCGTCCGATCAGATTTTCCGCACCGCTGCTGTCGAGTATAACGCGTGAGTCAATGTTGGACTTGACCGTAAACGCGATTCTTGACGGCACATTCGCTTTGATCAGACCGGTAATTACGTTTGTCGAAGGTCTCTGCGTACCGATTATGAGGTGCATTCCGGCGGCTCTCGCTTTCTGTGCGATTCTGCTTATGGATTCCTCAACGTCGTCGGGAGCGGACATCATGAAGTCGGCAAGCTCGTCGATTATGATGACGATTCTCTCCATGAATTCGTAGTCGGGGTTGTCCTTTGTCTCCTTGTTGTAGGCGTTGATATCGCGGACTCCGACGGATTCAATCAGCCCGTACCTCCGCTCCATCTCGCCGACAGCCCACGAAAGCGCGCCCGCCGCCTTTTTTGTCTCGCTGATTACGGGGACAAGCAGGTGCGGTATGCCGTTGTAAATATTGAGCTCAACCTTTTTCGGGTCGATGAGTATAAGCTTGACGTCGGAGGGGGATGCTTTATAAAGCAGGCTCATGATAATGCAGTTGATGCAGACCGACTTACCAGAGCCGGTGGTTCCCGCTATCAGAAGGTGGGGCATCTTCGCGATATCCAGATACACCGGGTCTCCTGCGACGTCCTCGCCGAGGCAGACTGTGAGCTTGCTCTTTGAATCAACGAATTTCTGCGAGTCTATCAGCGTTCTGAGATAAACTGTCGCACGGTTTTTGTTCGGAACCTCGATTCCAACCGCACTTTTGCCCGGTATCGGAGCTTCAATTCTCACCCCGTCCGTCGCGAGATTGAGCGCAATGTCATCGACGAGATTCACGACAGAGCGCACCTTTGTACCCCTCTCGAGAGCCAGCTCATACCGGGTGATCGTGGGTCCGCGCGAAATATTTTCAATCTTCGTTTTTACGTTGAACGATTCAAGGGTTTCGACGAGCTTTACCGCATTCTCCTGCAGCTCATCCTTTATGTCTTCCCTTTCACCGACCGTGTCCTCGGTGAGCAGTTCAATCGGAGGGAAGGTGTAGACCGGCGCGCTCGGCTTCATCGGCTTTTCGACCGACTTTATCTGTGCGTCATGAAGCTGCGACGCGACGGATTCACGCTTTACATTGAGGCTGTCGCTTTTGTATGCCTCAGACAGCTTGTCGATGAGCTCTGCGTCTGCCGGATTTGCAAAAATTTTGGTTACGTCAAAGTCGTCACTGTTATCTCCGTCGGACGAACTCATCGCGAGCTTTACCGTATCGGTTTCGTTCTCCGACTGATGTACTGCGTCGCGGGCAGCTTTACTTTTGTCGTGCAGATTCATCGCGGCAACCTCAACGGCGTCAAGCGCACCGTCTGCATCTATGCTTTCCTCACCGCACTCTCCCACACTGTCGAAGTCAGAATTGTAATCGGTGTCGAACGGAGGCACGTCTGAGCTCATCAGATTTTCAAAATCCACAGCGGAAGATGAATTCTGCTGCTCGCTGTCGGTTATTTTTTCCCTCTCGGCGGGAATGTCCTGCACTTCGGGGGTATTTACAATTGAAGAATACGAGGTTTTTGCGAAAGGTTCGTCGTCCTTGAGGCTGTCTGTGCGCTTTCCCTTTTCGATCCTCTCCCTTGTTCTGCGCATGACCTCGTCAAAGATTTTTTCATCGACCGGCGCGCTGTAATCCCTTTCCGGCTTTTCATCGACAGTTGTTTTTGTGTCAGCGGTAGCGCAGCTTGTCTCAGCAGGCACACTGTCCTCAAGCAGCTCGATGTTTCTGCTCTCCTGCGCCTCTTTTGGGGTTATATCGTCGACCGGAATGTCCATTTCCGTCAGCCGGCGGCGTTTGACTTTATACACTGTCGCGGGCGGAGTCTGTTTTTTGGGCGCGGACTGCGATGCAGCTGTCTCACCCTGTGAAGCGAGAGCGGCCTGTTTTGCTTCCCTTTCGCGGCGTTTTTTCTCTCTGAGGTAGTTCAAATACTCCTCCTCCTTGATTTCACGCTTTGTGGGAGGGCTGTTTTTTCTTCTCTCAAGGCGTTCCTCATGCCTCTGCGCTCTTTTTTCACCCGCGAATTTGATGTGATACGCGAGCCAAATGTATACGCTTTTCGGCGTCAGACCGGCGATATAGAGAGACAGCAGCGCAATTGCGGCGATCAATATGATAACGGAGCAGACCTTGCCGAATCCCCTGAACAAAAGCTCGCCGAGGATTCCTCCGACAGCGCCGCCGCCGACCAGCTCCATTCCGTCGTTATAGTGTACCTTGAATGAAAGCTCATTTTCTCCGCCGCCGACGATGTGGAGAAGCATGGCGATGCACACGAACACGATTGCGGTACATGAATTGCGTCCGACGTTCTGCCCCTCATCCACGTCTCGTTTCCACATGAGCGATCTCAGCAGGATGAACACAGGAAGCACGTACGCCGCTCCGGAAAACAGACCGGTGAAGAAATTTTTTATTCCTCCTCCGACCTTTCCCTCTCCGATGACAATGCAGACCGCGAGAAGCACCGCCGCGACCGCAATGACATACGGAGCAGCCTGACTTAAAAATGCGCTGTCACCCGACGTTTTTGTCGCCTGAGCGGTCTTTGCCGTGGACTTATTTGTTTTTTTGGCGGTTGTTTTTTTAGAGGTACTGCTTCTGCCGGTTGATTTTTTAGTCTGAGCCATTTCTTTCCCCTTCGGTTTGCTTTCAGATATGTTATCTATCTCAACAGTAATGTGAAAATTCAAAAAATATAGCAATATAATTCCAATATATATTTTATCATGCGAAAGCGAAAAATACAAGGATAATTTTAGCTTAATCACGCGATAATAAATATAAATTTTACTTCAATTATTATAAATCAAAAATAACGGAGCTCAGATGGAATCAAAAGTATATCCGCGCGAGATATTTCTTCTTGTCTCGATTATTCTGTTTTGTTTTATCGGAGGAGTAGTCAACGGTCTTGTCGGCACGGGCAGCGGAATTATGTTCATGCTCTGCGCGACGCTGCTCAACAGATACACCGAACACGGCTGCGATATGTATTCCCTCTCCATGTCGTGCGTACTTCCGGTGTCGGTCGTGTCCCTGCTGCTGTATCCCTCGGGCTCACTTGACGTAAATTTCTGCATCTCCATGCTTCCGTGGGCGGTCATCGGCGGAATTGTGGGCGCTCTGATCAAAGGAAAAATCAAAACGCACTGGCTCTCCTTCGCATTTGCCGCACTGACGATATATTCCGGTATATCAATGATACTTCGCGCTTAGTTAATTTGTTCCCCGCAACACAAAAACCGAAAGGAGAAAAAAATTATGCTTATCAATATTGCTGCTGTGCTGATTTTGTCTGCTGCGGCGGGCTGCGGAATCGGAGGAGGCGGACTTCTTGTCGTTTACATGACACTTTTTCTCGACATAGGTCAGATTTCGGCTCAGGCATCAAATCTGCTTGTATTCATTGTTTCCGCGACCTCATCAGCTGTAGTGCAGAATAAAAAACACGCTCTCCCGCCAATGAAGCTGATACTGCTGTGTTCATCCTGTGCGATTCCGGGGGTGTTTCTGGGAACGTATCTGCGGAATTTTTTCCCTGAAGCGGCTTTAAAGACGTTTTTCGGCTCAGTTCTGATACTCGCGGGGCTTTCGGTGCTTTACGGAAACATCCGCCGTGCCGTAAAAAATTTCCGCTGAAGTCTGAAATCAGATGATGAAAAACAAAAAAACGGCGAAAAATACCGATGAATCATTGACTTGACCGATTTATATGGTATAATAAAGCTGACGCAAAACACACTGAAAACTCTGAAAATTGATGTAAT
>JBJFHS010000065.1:0-4871 GCA_051893885.1 Eubacteriales bacterium | reverse complement strand
AAGTGTGATTTTATGGGGTGTTGGTGCGCTTCTCAGCGGAATCATGACCTTTATCATTAATGTTGGTCCACATATGGTCAATACAGATATTTCAAGCGGCTTTTCAGAAATTTTTATCATCTGCGCGGCCGTGTCATGCCTGCTTGTCAGAATGTTTTCAGCGGCAAAATCGAAAAAATCCGCTGAAGTATCTTTCGTTTATCAGGGACAAAAATATACATTTGACGGCTTGTGTGACAGCGGAAGTCATGCATGCGAGCCTATTTCGTCTCTTCCTGCAATCATAGTCAACCAGAAGGCGCTCGGTGAACTGGGACACGAACTTGAAAGGGAAGAAATCAGAGTAAAACTCCGCCTGATACCAATAAAAACTGCCGCCGGAGAAAAACTTCTTCGGGGATTTGTTCCGGATAAAGTCTTTATTGACGGAAAAGAAGTCGCGGCGGTAATCGCTTCCGACAGCTGCTGCGGAGATTACAGCGGTTATTCTGCGATTATTCCGGCGAAACTATTTTAACATTATATTAATATGGGGGATAAAATGCTGATCAAATCAAACATACTTGATAATCTGTGCGAATTCAGGGCTGCGGTCGGCAGAGTTATGCTTGCGTTTTTCGGGGAAGGCGGGAATTATTACATAAACGGCGCCGAAACTCTTCCTCCTCCGCTGTCACCCGAAAAAGAAGCCGAAATACTGAAAAAATTCGACGAAGACCGCTCATATTCCGATATGCTGATAAGCCACAACCTGCGCCTTGTCGTGTATATCGCCAAAAAATTTGAGGGCTGCGGCACCGGAATCGAGGACCTCATCTCAATCGGGACAATAGGGCTGATAAAAGCTGTCAATACCTATAAAACCGACCGCGGAATCAAGCTCGCCACCTACGCCTCACGCTGCATCGAAAACGAAATTTTAATGTACATAAGAAAAAACGCGCCGCACAAAGGTGATCTGTCCATAGACGAGCCGCTGAACACCGATTGGGACGGAAATGAGCTGCTTCTCTCCGACGTACTTGAATCAACCGAAGAACCTATCGGACGCGAGCTTGAAAAAGAGGAGGATGAAAAAACAGTGCGCGATGCTGTGGCCGGTCTTGACAAGCGCGAACGCGAGATAATAGAAATGCGTTACGGACTCGGCGGAAAGAGAGAAATGACGCAGAAGGAGGTCGCGGATAAGCTCGGAATATCACAGTCGTATATTTCGCGGCTTGAGAAACGTATAATCGAGCGGCTCAGGGGACAAATAGCTCGGAGAGTGTGAATGGCGACAAAAAATGCGGTGTTTACGGAAATAAATACGGATAATTTTAACAGAATCAAAAAAATGCGAAAAAATTATAAAAAACTATTGCATTTTGTGTTTGCGTGTGATATAATACAGTCTACGTGAGTATGTTTTTAAGAGGTGATAACAATGAAAGAAGGAATCCATCCTCAGTACAATGAGGTGACAATTCGTTGCGCGTGCGGCGAAACTGTAACCACACGTTCTACAAAGAGCGATGCTAACGGTGAGCTTCGCGTTGACATTTGTTCTAAGTGCCATCCTTTCTTTACCGGCAAGCAGAAATTTGTCGATGCCGGCGGACGCGTTGACAAGTTCAAGAAGCGTCTTGAAAAGAGAGGTAAATAATTATCAGTTATTGATAATTGGTTTGTCCGAGAAAAGTCGTCGGACAGGATATTGAAGCTGAGGCTTTTGTTGTCCTGTCCGACTTTTTCTGTCGTTACAGAGTTTTGTTGAGAAGAAACTGAGTATAATATCAAAGTAAAAAGTTATCGGAGGTGAGTGTATGGAAAAAAACGGAATCGAAAAAGAAAAAATGAAAGCCGTGCTTTGCGCTATTTACAGGCAGAACGAAGATGAAGAATGCAGAGTGTCACTCGATGAGCTTGAAAAACTGTGCGAAACAGCAGGATGCGAATGCGTCGGTATCATAACTCAGTGCAGAGAAACTCCCGAAGCCAGAACAGTCGTTGGCAAGGGCAAGGTTGAAGAGCTTTCCGAGCTGTGCGCAAACACCGGTGCGGAGCTTGTGGTTTTCGACTGTGAGCTCTCTCCGTCACAGATCAAGGCTGTAGAGGACGACATCGATGGGGAAGTATCCGTTATCGACAGAAGTATGCTCATCCTCGATATTTTCGCCGACCACGCGAGAACCAGTGAAGGACGTCTTCAGGTAGAGCTCGCCCAGCTGAAATACACCTCACCGAGACTCGTCGGACGCGGTAAAGAGCTCTCACGTCAGGGCGGCGCGGCTTCATCCGGTTCGGTCGGAGCAAGAGGCCCAGGTGAAACCAAGCTCGAAATCGACAGACGCAGAATCAAAGAAAAAATCGCTTCACTTGAGGAAGAACTCAAAAAAGTTGAGCAGAATCGACTCGTAATGCGCCGTCAGAGGGATAAGTCCGGCTTGGTCAAGTGCGGAATTGTAGGATACACGAACGCCGGAAAGAGCACACTCCTGAACTACCTGACCGGCGCGGGAATTTTAGCCGAAAACAAACTGTTTGCAACCCTCGACCCCACCACAAGACAGTTCATTACCCCGAACGGTGTGAAGCTGCTTCTGACAGACACCGTAGGATTTATCAGAAACCTTCCGCATCACCTTATTAACGCGTTCAAATCGACACTCGATGAAGCGGTTTACTCGGATATATTGATGATAGTAATCGACGCCTCCGACCCCGAATTCATCAGCCAGACAGAGGTCACGTCAAAGCTGCTTGAGGAGCTCGGAGCCGCCGCAAAACCGATGCTGTACGTGTTCAACAAATGCGATGCCTGTACAGACAGCGACGCCCTTCTGCAGATGAAATCGCTCGCCGCACAGACGGATACCGAGGTTGTGTTCATCTCGGCAAAAACCGGGGCAGGCTGCGATAAGCTCGTTTCGGTTCTCGAAAGAATGGCACAGAACGGCAAACACCGCGTCAGCCTGATGATTCCCCCCGAGGACGGCGCGATAACCGGAATTATATATAAGGAAGCTGACGACGTAGACATGGATTACCGCGAGGACGGGATATTCTGCCGCTGCGTTGTCGACGACAAGCTGTATGCTAAGCTGAAAAAATATATCGTCGAGGAATCCTGAATTGCGGCAGAATTGCTGAAAAATTTGTATATTTAATTTTTGAAAATACGGTAAAATGAAGAAAAAGAACGACTCAGTCAGGCAGACAACCGCCTCGCCCGCGGAAACAATCAAAAAACGGATAACTCTCGCAAAAAATGTCTCGTGCGAAATGGAAGAACGCAAGTCTATTTTCATAGGCCACGCTTCACCAGTTCCGAACGAAGAAGCGGCGAGGGCGTTTATCGAATCAAAACGAAAGGAATATCACGATGCCACTCACAACTGCTATGCCTATCTTTTGAACGGCGGCGCGGTCGCGAGATATTCCGACGACGGAGAACCTCAGGGCACTGCCGGAATCCCGATATTGAATGTAGCAAAAATGTCCGGTGCCAGCGATTTTGTGATCGTGGTGACGCGGTATTTCGGCGGGATACTGCTCGGCGCGGGAGGTCTTGTTCGCGCTTATACCTCGGCGGCCAAGATTGCAGTCGACGCAGCTGGGTTAGCGGTTTACGAAGAATACGCACTCACCAGCATTTCGGTGACGTATTCGGATTATCAGCGGCTTACCGTGGCTCTTGAGAGAATCGGCGCGACTGAGGAAAACTGCGATTTCGGCGAGAATGTCACCGTAATTTCGGCAATCGAGAGAACAAGAATCAGGGAACTGTGCGACCTTGTCTCCGAACTCACCTACGGAAAAGGCAAAATCTCAGTGATAGGGTTCGAGGAGAGACCGTCGGGGCAGAAGTAAAAGACTTTTGTAAATTATTTTGCCGCAAAATAAGGAAAAATCAAAAAAATTCATCGCATTTTGGATAAAAGCATCCTCAAAAAAAGAAATATCATTGATTTTTGCGTATATTTATTGATGTATGTAGACAAGATGGAAGATGCAGATAAATCTGCTGACAATCTGCCGGAAGTTACATTATCGGCGTATCGGAGGAAATATGCCTGACACATCAAAAAGTATACGCGAAATATTTTATGAACGGGAGAGAATGTCGCTCTCGCCGAAAGCCTGCCTGTGCGAAAATTCGAGGGGCAGAGATAAAAAAATCGAGGAATGTGTTAACAGAACCGAATTCCAGCGCGACCGCGACCGAATACTTCACTGCAAGTCATTCCGCCGTCTGATGCACAAGACTCAGGTGTTCCTGTTTCCGGCGGACGAGCACTACAGAACAAGGCTCACACACACCCTTGAGGTTGCACAGATAGCGAGGATTATCGCGCGCGCTCTTATGCTCAATGAGGATCTGTGTGAAGCCGCCGCTCTGGGACACGACCTCGGTCACACTCCCTTCGGACACGCCGGTGAAAGCGTCATGCAGACCTGTTTTTCACCCGATTTTACGCATTACAAACAGAGCCTCCGTGTGGTTGAAAAGCTTGAGAACAACGGAGAAGGGCTGAACCTGACATGGGAGGTCCGCGACGGAATCGTGAATCACTCAGGCAAAAACAAAGCCTCCACACTCGAGGGAGTTATAATAAAATTCGCCGACAGAATAGCATACATCAACCACGATATTGACGACTCTATCCGCGGCGGAATTATAACCGCTGACGACATTCCAAAAGAGCTTTCTGAAATACTCGGGTACACTCACAGCGAGAGAATCAACAAAATGGTTACATCTGTAATCGAGGGGAGCCGCGGGCTTGACGAAATCAGAATGACTCCCCAACTCGGACAAGCCACCCAGAAGCTCCGCCCGTTCCTGTATGAAAACGACTATTCCACTCCGAAAGCCAAAAAAGAAGAAA
>JBJFHS010000064.1:0-19592 GCA_051893885.1 Eubacteriales bacterium | reverse complement strand
TGATTTCGTAACTTAATAATAAAATAATACTGACTCACGTCGTTTTGAAGCGAACAAACAATTCAGTCAGCTGCGAAACTGAAATTTTAGTTTTTCTTCAAAATGCACGTGAGTCAGTATTTTTATAAATTTAATTTACTAAATCAAGGTATTCATTACGGCTATCTCGAGCAGGGTCTCGGCGGTCCCTGCGAGCTCACTTCACCCTTTCTAAGGTCGAGGATCGCTATATCAACCCGCGAGGCCAGCTGACCAGTCCGAAGTGATACCGCCACCATACGCACTGAACGATAAATGATAACAACCTTTTGAAGTTCTTGCCAAGCTTCTTACAAGAAGCGTCCGCGTCCCCCGTTCTCCCCTCGTTCCCCTATCCCCCAACTCATCGAAAACAGTTAAATCTCATGTTGCATTTTTTGATGTTTTGTGATAAAATAGGGGGCATACAGATAAATTATAGAAAACAGGAGAGAACGTATATTTATGCAAAAGGTATTGATTCTGGACTTTGGCGGTCAGTATAAGGAGCTGATTGCCAGACGGGTGCGCGAGTGCGGGGTATATTCGCTTATCGAGGACGGGGATATGCCTGTCGGGGAGATAAAGAAGCTCGACCCCATCGGAATAATTTTCACCGGCGGCCCCAACTCAGTGTATGACGAAAAATCCCCAAAGTGCGACTCCGCTGTTCTGAAGCTCGGTATTCCCACTCTCGGCATATGCTATGGCTGCCAGCTTATCACATACCTGCTCGGCGGAGTTGTCTCGCCGTGCGACAAGAGCGAGTACGGCAGAATCGAGACAAAGGTGGATACCTCCTCAGTCATATTCAAAGACCTCGGCGAAAATCAGATCACCCTCATGTCCCATACAGACCAGGTGACCTCCCTTCCCGCCGGATTTGTCGGAACCGCATCCACAGCAACGTGTAATTATGCGGCTTTTGCAAACGATAATGAAAAAATATACGGCGTCCAGTTCCATCCCGAGGTGGAAAACACACCTATGGGAACCGATATGATACGCAACTTCCTCTACGGCGTCTGCGGTGCGGTCGGAGATTACTCCATGGACGACTATCTCAGGCGCACCATCGCGGAGGTCAGAGAAAAGGTGGGCGACGGTCGTGTGCTGCTCGGACTCTCGGGCGGTGTCGACTCGTCGGTTGCGGCTGCCCTGCTGTCAGAGGCTGTGGGAGAGCGGCTCGTGTGCATTTACATCGACCACGGACTCATGCGCGCGGGAGAAACGGACGAAATTAAAAAGGCGTTTGCCAACCGAAAGCTCAACTTTGTTCCGATTGACGCGGAGGCGCGGTTTCTTGCAAGGCTGAAAGGAGTCACCGACCCAGAAGAAAAGCGTCACATCATCGGCGAGGAGTTCATACGCAGCTTCGAGGACGCGGCGCATCAGGTGGGAGACCCCGAATTCCTCGCGCAGGGCACGATTTACCCCGACATAGTCGAATCGGGAAAGAAAAACAAGTCCGCGGTCATCAAGAGCCACCACAACGTCGGCGGTCTGCCCGAGCGGATGAACTTCAAGGGGATAGTCGAGCCGCTGTCGCATCTGTTCAAGGATGAGGTCCGCGCGCTCGGACGTATGCTCGGACTCCCCTACTCTCTTGTCAACCGCCAGCCGTTCCCCGGACCCGGTCTTGCAGTACGCGTTATCGGCGAGGTGACGAAGGAAAAGTGCGATATGCTCCGCGCGGCAGATCTGATTTTCCGCACAGAGATGGCTGCCTGCACCGACCCCGAGGCGAAGGCTGACCAGTACTTTGCGGTTCTGACGGACACGAGGAGCGTCGGCGTGAAGGGAGACTTCCGAACCTACGGCTATACCCTCGCTCTGCGTGCGGTCCGGACGAGCGACTTCATGACCTGCCGCGTCTGCCGCCTGCCGTATGAGCTTATAGAGCGCGTCGCATCCCGCATCTCCAACGAGGTCGACGGCATCGGCAGAGTGGTGTACGACATCACCGGAAAGCCGCCGGCTACCATTGAGTGGGAGTGAGAAAAATTTAGCAAAACCGCGATTTTCCCGGATGTACACCTGAGAAAATGCAGTATATAATCAATCCGAAATTTGTGCTATAAAGAGCAAAAGCTCTGCTTGACTTTTGAAAATTCCATGTAATACAGAAGATTTTCTCAATTGGAAATCCCGCACCGTCATCGGTCAGTGTGTCGGATATAAACTGCCTTTGTCCTTATATGATGCTGATGATGTGACCAATATCAAAATCGACGATATTGAAGTTTGCTTTGGGCTTATGTCATATTTGATGGGAGGAAGCTATGGAAACCATAAAGGAAATCGAAGCTCTGCTCAAAGAATACGGGCTGTCAGAGTGCTGTGATAAAATCAAAAAAGCAGTCAGAAGCTCCGTGCATATCGAGCCCGAGCCTGCCGATGATGAGAACATCGCTGTCGGCGCGTCAAAAATGGGAGGTCTGCCGGATCTGCCAAAGGGCGTGGAATGGTTCAGGCATAGGCACACGGGCATTCCGCTGTCCTTTGTCTGCCAGATAAACTTCGCGGAGGTCAGGCCATACGATATCGAAAATAAGCTCCCCGCCGGAGGAATCCTCTACTTCTTCTATGACTGCTCTGCGGAAAATATGCCGTGGGGCTTTGATCCCGAGGACTCAGGCGGCAGGGTCGTGTACTATTACGGCGGAGATCTGTCAGAGCTGGAGCGAAAGAAATCGCCGGAGGACATTGGGGAAAATGAGAACGGCTGTGTGTTCGGAGCTGCCGTGCTGAGCTTCCGGACCGAATTCGATATTCCCGGCCCTGACATCCCCGCCGGTGAAGCACTCGGTCTGACAGGTGACGAGCAGGAAAAATACTGGGAGCTGATGGAGGAGGTCTCAGAGCCGGTAATCAACAAGCTGCTGGGATACTCCGACAACATACAGGGCGAAATGGAGCTTGAGTGTGAGCTTGTGACAAACGGCCTCTACTGCGGTAATTCCAGCGGCTACGATAAGGGCAGGAAAATGGGACTTGAAAAGAACGCCGGTCGGTGGCGCCTTCTGCTTCAGGTGGACAGCAACGAGGATATCGGAATGATGTGGGACGACTGCGGCAGGGTTTACCTCTGGATCACCGACGAGGATCTGGCTGCGATGCGCTTTGAGAACACATGGGTCATCCTGCAGTGCTATTAACAGTTCTGTTGACATTTCTGTCAGACGATTCAAACCTGCAAAAATGCGTACATCGACTCATATATAATAAAAAACGCCGGAGTATTTTCTCACCTTCGGCGTCTTTCTTTTGCGAAATTATTTTTTCACGGCTTTTACCGCAGCGGAATTATTTTTTTGTATGGCAGGAACCGTTCAGCTGGCAGGTCGAGCATCCGCATCCGCACGACGACTTCCCGTTTTTTTTGTTTCTCACCATATTTACTATAATTCCCGCCACTATGGCAATCAGCACGGCACAGATTATAATATTTGCAATGTTTTCCGAAATCCAAGTAAGCATTTTTTACCCCTCCGTCTCATAGGATATGCATTATTTGCCTGTTTTTTATACCTTTACGCTTTTTGTGAGCATGGATGCTTCCGAATACTTCCTGATGAACAGCATATAGATCATTACCGCAAGAACGGCGAGTGCTGCAATCAGACCGATTATATTCGGATTTCCTGCGAACAACGAGCCGAACTGATAGAGCATCAGGGAGACTGCATATGCAAATACGCACTGATATCCGATCGCGAACCAAGTCCATTTCGTGGAGTTCATCTCGCGTCTGATTGCGCCGATAGCTGCAAAGCACGGAGCGCACAGCAGGTTGAACACCATGAACGAATAAGCTGCAAGGCGGGTCATGCCCTCAAAGTCAAGTACACCGAACACGCCGACGACCTCCTCCTTTGCGACAAGTCCCATGATGGTTGCAACGGTAGCCTTGATGTTGCCGAAGCCGAGCGGTGCGAAAATCCAGCAGAGCGCGCCTCCGATCATGCCGAGCACGCTGTTGTCAAGCTCCATTTCCGTGCTGAAGGTGAAGGAGCCGTCCATTACGCCGAAGCAGGAGCCTGCCCAGATGATAATGGAGGAAAGAAGGATGATCGTTCCGGCCTTTTTGATGAACGACCACGCGCGTTCCCACATTGAGCGGAGGATGTTTCCAACGGTCGGCCAGTGGTACGCGGGAAGCTCCATTACAAACGGCGCGGGATCTCCGGCAAACATTTTTGTCTTCTTCAGCATAATGCCGGACACTATAATTGCCGCAATACCGATGAAATACGCGCTCGGAGCAACCCACCACGCACCGCCAAAGAGAGCTGAAGCAATAAGTGCGATTATCGGGAGCTTTGCGCCGCAGGGGATGAAGGTAGTCGTCATTATTGTCATACGGCGGTCGCGTTCGTTTTCGATTGTGCGGGAAGCCATAATTCCGGGAACGCCGCAGCCTGTGCCGATGAGCATGGGGATAAAGGACTTGCCGGAAAGACCGAATTTGCGGAAAATACGGTCAAGCACAAATGCGATACGAGCCATGTAACCGCAGGATTCAAGGAACGCGAGCAGAATAAACAGCACAAGCATCTGCGGCACAAAACCGAGAACCGCACCGACGCCGCCGACAATGCCGTCAATTATCAGGCTGCTCAGCCATTCGGGGCTGTTTGCTTTGTCAAGTCCGTTCTGAACAAGCACTGGGATTCCGGGAACCCAGACGCCGTATTCAGAGGGATCGGGAACGCCCTCCGCATCATCTCCCAGCGCCGCGTCATATATTTCGGAGATGTCATAGCCCTCGTTTGCCAGAGAGTCCGCATATGAGCCATAGGCTTCGTTAAACGCACCATAATCCTCGTCCAGAATGGCAGACTGAATATCCTCCGCGCCGATCACGCCATTGTCCGCCGCCGCATCAACAATCGAAATCATCTCGTCGGTCCACACGTTTTCGACAGCATAATTGGTCATGGCGTCATCATAAGCAGAGGTGCCTATGCCGAACAGATGCCAGCCGTCACCGAAAACGCCGTCGTTTGCCCAGTCCGTTGCAAATGTACCCACAGTGGAAACCGCGATATAGTACACAAGGAACATTACAACCGCAAAAATCGGAAGCGCGGCAAAACGGTTTGTCACCACTCTGTCTATTTTGTCGGAGGCCGAGAGCTTTCCGGCGGATTTTTTCTTGTAGCAGCCCTTTATAATCTGCCCTATGTAAACATATCTCTCGCCTGTTATAATGGATTCAGCGTCATCGTCCAGCTCTTCTTCAACCGCCGCGATGTCGGCTTCAATGTGCTCCAGTGTTGTCCTCTCGAGCTTTATCTGCTCCAGAACCTTGTCATCGCGTTCAAAAATTTTGACTGCATACCATCTCTGCTGTTCTTCGGGCAGATTGTGTACAGCCGCTTCTTCAATGTGAGCCAGCGCGTGCTCCACCGGGCCGGAGAAGGTGTGCATGGGGACGGTTTTTCCGTTTTGTGCCGCGTCGATAGCTGCTTCTGCGGCCTCCATTATACCGGTTCCCTTCAGTGCGGAAATTTCAACGACCCTGCAGCCGAGCTCCCGCGAAAGTTCTGCGGTGTTTATTGTGTCTCCGTTTTTTTTCACCACATCTATCATGTTGATTGCGGCGACAACGGGGATTCCGAGCTCGGTGAGCTGCGTGGTGAGATACAGGTTTCGCTCAAGGTTTGTGCCGTCGATGATGTTTAAAATCGCATCCGGACGTTCGGTTATCAGATAATTTCTCGCCACCACTTCCTCCAGAGTATAAGGGGACAGGGAGTAAATGCCGGGAAGGTCGGTGATTATCACGTTGTCGTGCTTTTTCAGCTTTCCTTCCTTTTTTTCAACCGTAACACCGGGCCAGTTGCCGACAAACTGGTTTGAGCCTGTCAGCGCGTTGAACAGGGTCGTTTTGCCGCTGTTCGGGTTACCCGCAAGGGCGATTCGCATATCCATATGTCATTTCCTCACTTTCGATGTTAGCATATGCTAACCTGAGCCTTAAAAATAAAGGGATTTTTTCCCATGAGTACATTCGTTTTACTCTGTTTCAATCATTTCCGCGTCTGCTTTGCGGATAGAAAGCTCATACCCGCGCACCGTAACCTCAATCGGATCTCCGAGCGGCGCAACCTTGCGAATGTATACCTCCACGCCCTTTGTGATCCCCATGTCCATGATACGGCGTTTGAGTGCCCCTTCGCCGTGGAGCTTTACTACTCTGACGGTATCTCCGACGTTTGCCTGTCTCAGCGTTTTCATGCCTGTTCCTCCTTAAAATGTATCTGTTATAGCTGCCGCGAAAGATCAGACCATAATCTTCTGCGCCATTTCCTTGCTTATTGCAATACGGGACTCCTTGACGTTGACAATGACGTTTCCGCCGAGAGTGTTTATCACCTTTACGGCTCCTCCCACAACAAATCCGAGATTTTCGAGGTGGGCTTTGACTTCCTGCCTGCCACCGATTTTTTTTATTATGTTTTCTTCTCCGACCTCTGCAAGTGTAAGCGGCATCATGCTGTTTTCCTTTCCGTGAAGTGAACTGCAAATTAGCATATGCTAACTATATCGCTTTAATAAAGTTAGCCCTTGCTAACCGTGTATTATTATATCCCGGCGGATTTGTTTTGTCAATAGTTTTTTTTCGGCGGAATACAGTTTCATCGGACATAACATAAAGTTAGCTTTTGCTAACCAAGTGATTTGTGCAGATTGCATCGGAGATATCGCCGCGAAAGGCAAAAAACATATTGACATTTTTAATCACACATGATATAATAAGCAAAATATTAAAAACGGAGGAACATACTTATCATGGACAGCGGAGACTGTACTGACGGGAATCGACGAGGCTTTTTTAACTCTTTCAGAAAATATTCGGAACACAACAGTACATACGTGCATAAGATTAAAAAGTCTTTTTTCCGGCGCGGTTTAATTTCCGGTTGTAAAGTATGCGAACTTTGCCCTTGTCAGGCATTTCTGCGCTCTTTTGGAGGGTACAGATATGCCTTTTTGCATTTTCGCCGGCTTTTGACCTGATATTTCCCCACGAATATTCAGAAATCAACAAAATTATTACTTTTATTCGGAGGAAAATATCTTTTTATGAAATCCATTTGGGGACAGCTTCTTCTCCAGTTGATACTGATATTTTTAAACGCGGTTTTTGCCTGCGCCGAGATCGCGGTTTTGTCGGTAAATGAAGCAAAAATTACGAAGCTCGAGGAAAGCGGCAGCAAAAAGGCGAAAAATCTGCGCAAGCTCACCGAACAGCCCTCGAAGTTTCTCTCGACTATACAGATTGCGATAACCCTTTCGGGATTCCTCGGAAGTGCGTTCGCGGCTGACAACTTCGCCTCGCGGCTGGTTTCATGGCTCACTTCACTCGGCGTAAAAATGGACCCCGACGCGCTGCAGAATATCGCCGTGGTTATAATCACACTGATCCTCTCGTACATAACGCTGATTCTCGGCGAGCTTGTACCGAAGCGGATCGCAATGAAGAAAAGCGAACAGATGGCACTCGGAATGGCATCCATGCTCTGCGGAGTCGCTAAAATCTTCACGCCGATTGTGTGGTTTCTGTCCGTCTCGACAAACGGAGTCCTGCGCCTTATCGGAATCGACCCGAACGAGGAGGACGAGGAAGTCGGTGAGGAGGAGATCCGCCTGATGGTCGACGAAAGCTCTCAGAAGGGCGTGATCGACGAGCAGGAGCAGAAAATGATACAGAACGTGTTCGAGTTTGACGACCTGACCGTCAGCGAATTCGCAACGCACCGTACCGACATCGCGATTCTCTGGACCGAGGAGGACGCAGAGACGTGGGAGAACACTATCCATGAGACGCGTCACTCGATTTACCCCGTCTGCGGCGATACAATTGACGACGTCGTGGGTGTGCTTTCGGTCAAGGATTACTTCAGGCTTCGCGGCGCTGACCGTGAGACTATTATGAGAGAGGCGGTAAAGCCGGCGTATTTCGTGCCCGAGGGAATCCACGCAGACGTGCTGTTCCGCCAGATGCAGACGACGCGCAACCATTTCGCAGTGGTGCTTGACGAATACGGCGGAATGATGGGAATCGTCACGATGAACGACTTGCTCGAGCAGATTGTGGGCGACCTCAACGACGACGACGAAGCCCCAGCGGAAGAGCCCGATATACGCAAAATTTCCGACGACACATGGGAGATTCACGGCGTAGCACCGCTGAGCGATGTGTCTGAGGAGCTCGGAGTGGAGCTGCCTGAGGAAAAATACGACACCATGGGCGGTTACGTCTTCTCAAGCTACGGCGTAGTGCCCGAGGACGGCAGCGAATTCGAGGTTGAGCTTCCGCCGCTGAACGTCAAAGTGACGGAAATAAAGGACCACAGGATTATAAAAATGACCGTAGTCAAGACCGCGTCTCCCGCAGAGGAGGAAGATGAGGAGGAGGACAGCGCCAAGGAGTCAAAGGACTTCAAGGAGAAGGTGTCCCGTCCCTTCAAGGAGGTCAAAAAGTAATCGCTCTGACAAAAAAACAAAACGAGGCCAATCAAAACCTCGTTTTTTGTTTTTGGTTTACTTTATCCGAATAATCTGACTCCATCCGACCTCGCCGCGTGAGTTTCGCACTTCAACCCGTACGAATGTCTCTCGCCCGCTCAGCTTATGGACGGCTTTTGTCAGATTTTTGCCGACCTCGGAGCGCCGGTTTTCCCAGACCGTGTCGGTGAAATAGGTTATCATTTCAACCTCGTCTTCCGCAGGGCATTCTACGACAATAGAATCTCCGTCGCGGACAACGCTCAGATGCGGCCCCTGTGAGGCGTAGAAATCACCGTTCCGGACAGCGTTTATGATTGCCTCCGGTGTGCATTCGTCCGCGCTGAGGTAAATAAAGCTCTTGGCGAACTCCGTGCCGTACCAGTGTGTGTCGTCGACCGCGGCGAGTTTGAAATCAAGTCCGTTTGCGGCGCAGATATCGACGATATTTCCCGAATACGCCCTGCAGTTGCGCGGAAAATCTGAGACGGAGTTGTATATTTCCGTGTAATCCGCGGCTGAGGCGTTTTTCAGCTGCTCAAGTGTATTCATGGACCACGCCGGGTGAGCGATATCGGCAACTCCTCCGGCCCGGTGGATTTTTTCGATTGCTTCAGCCGGTGTGTCGCCGCGCGTGATTCCGGGGTCAGAGGCAAATCCGACTCCGACGACGTGATACACACCCTCGCGCGGATCTGAGCCGAAGTCGAATTCGCATCCCGAGAGGAGAGTTACACCGTTGACGCAGCCGTTTTCCGAGAGCTTCCAGTGGTCTGTGACTGCGAGGAAGTCGTAACCTGCGGCGCGGTATTTTTCGACTGCCTCCTCGGGGGATAGAGCTCCGTCCGAGCGCGAGGTGTGCATATGGAGGTTGCCTTTATAGCAGTTTTTCATTATTTCACTCAGTCTGCAAGGCTTCCCATCGGATCCCACGGCTCGAGCTCGGTCATTTCGTTATCAAGGAGAGCTGCCTTTTCACCGAGGTACTTCTTGTTTATGACCGCCTGGAACACATAAGCGTCAAACCACTTGTCGGACGCCATGTGATAGCCCGCGTTCGCACCGCCGTTGCCCCAGCTGTTCTCGATCTTCCAGCGGTTCGGCTTGCCGGTGTCGGGGTCGAGATTTACGCCGGTCAGCACCATAGCGTGGTTCATCTGGCTCACGTGGTAGTTCAGCATATCCTCTTTGGACATAGCGGAATCAAGACCGGTCAGAACCTCCTCGTCGTACTGGTCGGGGTCCCATGCAGCCTTCGCGCCGTCTCCGTATTTGCCGCAGTCGCTTCCGAACCAAACGATTTTACCGTCCTGAAGCTGCTTTACGACGAGGGATTTGAACTCCTCCATTTCAAGATTGAGGTAGCATACCTTGTCTCCGCCGACGATATTTCCGAGGAACTTTACGGTGTAGGTTTTGTCAAACGGCTTGTCGGAGGTGGGCGCGTTGATTATCGAAACATAGTCGTCGAGGAAGGCGCCGATGTACTTTTCGGTGAACGACTTCGGTGTCAGGCCTCTCTCAACGGTGACTTTGTTGTCCTTGTCCTTGTATTCAAAGTCGAATTCCGTCGGGGGAACGTCGTAGCAGGCGCAGAGGAAGGAGTAGGTCTTATCGAGCATTTCGTCACGGAGAGCGTTGAGCTTTTCGTTATCCCCTGTCTGTGCGAGACGTCTCAGCTCGGGAGTTTTTGCTCTGAGGTAGTTGTTGATGTGCTTGTTGACGTTGCCGGTGTTGGAGGACTGGAACGTCTCGGGGTAAGCGCACTTCGGGACTACGCCGTACTTTTTGACGAGGTTGACGAACATATCCCACTGACCGCCGTCATGCACGCCCGTTCCGACGATATAGTCGACGATTCTTGAGTTATACGGTTCTGCGGCGGTTTCGACCACGGCGTTTATGTAGTAGTTGATTCTCTCGAACTTATCCCAGAACGCGAGGTATGACTGCGAGAGCTCGAAGGACTCGAGATTGAGTTTTTTGGCGACGATTTCGCGGAGGACGTTTGTAGCGGCAAAGAGCCAGCAGCGACCGCTTGCGTTCTGATTGGTTGCGCCCATGGTTTTGTTATCGACGGAGAACATGAACTGGTTTACTTTAGCTTTTGAGGTATTGAAAGCCATATCGTTCATATTGGTTTTTGAGAAAACACCTGTCAGCGCGCGGCGGAGGGTATCTTTTGAGGCGTACTCGTCGAGGCGGGAGAGTGTTTCCTTTGAGATGATTTTGTCCATAGCGGTGGAATCTCCTTTTTTCTTTATTTGAATTTTTTGTTTTTTTGGTTTATTTGAAGTTTGCTTGAATTGGTTAGTTTGGGGGAATAAGGAATAAAACTCTGCGAGTTTTAAAATGATTTTATGCCGACCGCTCGGCAGCCGCATAAGAGGCTTTCGGCGCGAAGCCTCTTATGAATCACCCGCGCCGCGATTTCGTTATTGCTTAGTAGTTGAGAATTCGCGCGACGGTACTTTTAGTTTGGGTTTGGCACGTTTGAATTCAGCTTAAATTTGTTAGCAATCCCTCGCGAACACGCACAAAAAGACGAAATTGTATGGACGGAATAGGCTAACCGCGGATGGGAATACCATTGGTATTGTTCATTTTATCAAGTGAAGTATATTTTTGGTATTCCTTTCGCGGCAGCCTATTGTCCCTCCGGCGTGACAGCTGCATACGGTGTTTTCGAGGGATGTCTCCACTACTCAGCTGACGTAACGACGACAAGCCTGGATTCATAAGGAGGTGGCTTCGGAACCTCCTTATGCGCCCTCCGAGCAGGAGAGAAAATTAATTTAAAAGGCGAAGTCTTTTATTCCTTCTCCCCGCGGTTCTTCCTCAGCCGGAGGAAATCCTCCAGTATGAGCCTTGCGGAGAGCGCGTCAACCGTTTCTTTGCGTTTTTTGCCGCGTACATTGTTGTCGTTCAGAATTTTGTGTGCGGAAACCGTCGTCAGCCGCTCGTCGTACATCTCCGTCGGTATCCCCGTCAGCTCACTCAGCTCACGCGCGAACGCCTTGCATTTTTCACTCCGCGCTCCCTGCGTTCCGTCCATGTTTATCGGGTTTCCGACCACGATCAGCTCCGCTTTCAGCTCCTTTACCTTTTCGCCGACCGCCGCGAGAGCCTTTTTATACGAATCCGCGCGGACAAAACCCACATCCGTCGCCATCATTTCGTATTTGTCACAGACAGCTATACCCGTCCGCGCATCGCCGAAATCTATTCCTGCTATTATCATCAGTTTTTGTCCCCCGCGCTCTTTTCGTCTGCATCGTCGGCGGAGGTGTCGTCAACTACCGCGTCGGCGTTTTCCGTGCTGTCACCGTTTTCGGCCGCGACTTTGTTTTTCGCGTAAGCTATGACCTCGCTCCGTGTGGGGATGGATGAGGATGCTCCCGCTTTGGTCACCGAAATCGCCGCAGCGCAGGTCGCGTATTTTACTGCGGAGATGATGTTTTTGTTGCTCAGATATACGTACGTCATGACGGCGGTGAACACGTCTCCGGCAGCTGTTGTGTCGACCGCTTCGACCTTTTCGGCGGGGATGACGTAATACTCCCGTCCGTCGTACACAAACGCTCCCTTTGCTCCGAGCTTTATTACGATGTACTTGGCGTCAACCATTCCGGCGAGCTTGATTGCGGCGCGCAGTGAGCTTTCCTCTGATATCGGTGTGATTCCGGTGAAAATGCGGGTCTCGCTCTCGTTCGGAGAGAAAATTTCAACCTTTCCGAGCTTTGAGAGGGGAAAATCGAGCCTTGCGGGACCGGCGTCTACAAAGACGGGTATTCCCTCCTCGTTTGCGCGGCGTGCGGCTTCGATAACTGCGTCGTCGGGTATTTCAAGCTGGAGATACAGCGCGTCGGGATAGCAGGTGAAGCCCTCCTCTATATCGGCGGCTGACATATTCATATTCGCTCCGGGATAAACTATGATGCGGTTTTTTCCGTTGTCCTCTACAAGGATAGATGCAAGGCCCGTGGGAGCGGATTCGTCTTCAAGGATGTAGCGCGTGTCGATTCCCTCCCTCTGGTAGAAGGAAAGAAGGCGTTTTGCGTTTGAGTCGCGTCCGAGCTTGCACTGGAATACGCAGTCCGCGCCCATACGAGCGAAAGCCACCGCGCTGTTTGCGCCCTTTCCGCCCGGGACGTAGCTGTAGCCGAGCTCAGGTTCGCACACGGTTTCACCCGAGTAAGGCATACGGCGCATTCTCTGCACGAAGTCGATATTTGCGCTTGATACAACGAGAATTCTCTGTCTTTTCATAATAAACCTCAATTTTATTATATAATATATTTTTTCACACATAAAATTACTTTATTTTGTATTATAGCACATATATGCGGGTAATGCAAATCATTTTTTAACTATATTTTTCCGAAAAAAACACGGCTCTGACCGGAATCTGCCGAAAGTAAAAGGCTGCCTTAAAAAGAGAAATTGCGCACCTCACGCATAAGATTAAAAACCCAAAGTCTTTTATCCTATCCATTGACAAAAGAGGCAAATTATTGTACAATGTTTACGATTGTAAATATATAAATAAAACAGAAAGGCTCAAACGTGGATATTCTTTATAAAAACCTGCTCGACATGGATTTCCGCTATGTGATAATGTGGATAATCGGCGGAATCCTCATATATCTCGCTATAAAAAAGGACATGGAGCCCACACTCCTCCTTCCGATAGGCTTCGGCGCGATCCTCGTCAACCTTCCGAACTCCGGCGCGATAACTCAGGTGCTCGAGAACGGTGAGGAGGAGGTCGGCGCGCTCTCGACTCTGTTCAACGCCGGCATCGCAAACGAGCTTTTCCCGCTCATTCTGTTCATCGGAATCGGCGCGATGATCGACTTCGGCCCGCTCCTTGCCAACCCCAAGCTCATGATTTTCGGCGCGGCTGCCCAGTTCGGTATATTCTTCACCCTATGCCTCGCCTCAATTTTCTTTGACCAGAACGACGCGGCATCAATAGCAATAATCGGCGCAGCGGACGGCCCCACCGCTATCGTCGTCGCGAACAAGCTCGGCTCAAAATATCTCGCTCCGATCATGGTTGCGGCGTATTCGTACATGGCCCTCGTGCCGATAATCCAGCCGCCGGTCATTAAGCTCCTCACTACAAAAGAAGAGCGCAGAATCCGCATGGAATACTCCGGAAAAGAGGTCTCAAAGCTCACAAAAATCCTCTTTCCGATAATAATTACGGTTGTCGCCGGACTTATCGCGCCCGCGTCGGTTTCCCTCATCGGATTTCTGATGTTCGGCAATCTGATCCGCGAGTGCGGCGTGCTGAATTCGCTCTCCGAGACGGCCCAGAAGGTGCTGGCGAACCTCATCACAATCTTTCTCGGAATAACGATAGCGTCGCAGATGAACGCGGAGCAGTTTCTGACCTTCGACACGATTCTGATACTGCTGCTCGGCCTGTTTGCGTTTGTGTTCGACACGGCGGGAGGAGTAATATTCGCGAAGATACTGAATTTGTTCCTCAAGAAGAAGATAAACCCGATGATAGGCGCGGCGGGCATTTCCGCTTTCCCGATGTCGGGCAGAATCGTACACAAGATGGGACTCAAGGAAGACCCGCAGAACTTTTTGCTCATGCAGTCGATAGGCGTCAACGTGTCTGGACAGATAGCGTCCGTTATAGCCGGCGGTCTGATTCTGAATTTCTTTATGTAAGGAGAGGGGCAAATGGGAACATTTTTTGAAAATTTTGCGTTCCACCCGGAGATGTTTTTATATAATCTCAAGTACATGGGCATGGGAATGCTCTGCATAATTATTGTTATCGGGGTCATTATTCTGCTCACGATTCTGCTGGAGAAATTTTCGGAATTTCTTTCAAATCGCAGGAAGAATAAGGAATAAAATATATGGATAATAAACCCCCAAAATCCCGTCCGTCCCAGCTTTCACCCGCCAAAATAATCGCGCTGGGATTTCTCACCGTTATCGCCTGCGGAACCGTGCTTCTTTCACTGCCGGCAGCACACAGCGGAGAGGTTGAGGTGAGCCTCCTTGACTCATTTTTCTCCTCGGTCTCGGCGGTCTGCGTCACGGGACTTGTCACAGTCGATACCGGAGCGGCGTATTCGTTCTTCGGTCAGCTCGTCATCGCGGTGCTGATACAGATCGGAGGTCTCGGAATCACCTCGATCAGCGCGGGATTTGTCGTACTTCTCGGCGGAAAGCTCTCCACACGCGAAAATTCACTCGTCCGCGAGGCGCTCAATTACCCGACCTATAACGGAATCAAACCGATGATACGCTCCGTCGTACTGCTCGATTTCTCGATTGAGGCTGTCGGCGCAGTCCTGTCGTTTTTCACTTTTATACGCGATTATCCGTTTCCAAAGGCGCTGTGGCTCTCCGTGTTCCATTCAATTGCTTCGTTCAATAACGGAGGCTTCGACGCACTCGGAAACGGCGACTCAATCGGGGCATATACACACGACGTGTGGTTCAATTTTGTCACCTGCGCGCTTATCGTCGTCGGAGGTCTCGGATTTTTCGTTATCCGCGAGCTGCTGAACCGCGCCGACGCAAAAATCCACCACCGTGAGGCGGGAAAGCTCTCGCTCCACACAAAAGTCGTGCTCATGATGACGTCCGTTCTGATTCTCGGCGGCGCGGTCGTCATAAAAATAACCGAGGGCAGGAATATTTCCGTCATGGGTGCGATTTTTGCAAGCATTACCGCACGCACCGCCGGATTTTCCACTTACCCGATTTCGGGCTTCTCCAACGCCGGTATCCTCGTCATGTGCGTCCTGATGTTCATTGGAGCGTCTCCCGGTTCGACCGGCGGCGGCGTAAAGACCACTACCGCGTTTGTGTTCGTAAAACGACTTGTTTCGGTCATGACGGGGCACGAGGCGCGTGTTTTCCGCCGAAAAATCAAGGACGAGGCGATGTCGAAGGCGTTCATTATCATCTCGCTCGGACTTGGCTGGATTCTTCTGCAGACCGCGGTCATGTCGTTCTTTGACCCCGATATCCCCCTGCGCGATATCCTGTTTGAGCAGGTCTCGGGCTTTGGCACGACCGGACTTTCAACCGGAATCACAGGCGTGCTCTCCATCCCCTCGAAGCTGATCCTCATCGTGACAATGTACGTCGGAAGACTCGGCCCGCTCACGATAGCCACACTGTGGAGCGCGAAAAAGCCGAGCCCTGTGTCCAGACCCGAGGGGGACATACCGATAGGTTGATTTTATTATTTTAACGAAGGTAACAATGCTATGGCAAAGAAAAATAAAACTAAAAAAACGGATGAGCTCTACGCCGTGATCGGACTGGGGCGCTTCGGAATGGCGCTTGCGAAGGAGCTTTCCTCAAAGGGAAAGAACGTCATGGTGATCGACATGGACCGCGAAAAGGTCGACGCCGCGCTCGAGTTCACTGACAACGCGTTCGTTATCGGTGCGCTGACATACGAGAGCCTTGAGGAAACCGGAATTGCGGAGGCGGACGTCGCGGTGATCTGCATCGGCGAAAAAATCGACGTGAGCATTTTAGCCACGCTCAATGTTATCCGGCTCGGCGTAAAGCGCGTTATCTCAAAGGCGATGAGCGAGGAACAGGGAGACATTCTGAAGCTGCTCGGCGCGGAGGTCGTATATCCCGAACACGACATGGCGCTCAGGCTTGCGTCAAAGCTCGTCTCCCCGCACATTCTCGAGTACATCAGCCTCAGCGACTCAATTGACATAATGGAAATCCGCCTGACGGACGTTCTCGAAGGCGTCACGATAATCGACTCCGGAATCCGCGCGCGCTTCGGTCTGAACATAATTGCAATCCGCCACGGCGAAGAAATGACGACCGACATACGCCCGACGACTAAACTCCTCGCCGGCGACACGATAACCGTAATCGGCAAAAAGGAGAGCATCGCAAAGCTGGAGGAGTATCTCGGGGCTTAGACTATATTTTTTAAGGAGGAATACCATGGAAATCCGCCGCATACTTGACCTGCCGCCCGAAAAGGATAACCCGCGAAACAGCGAGGGCTCGTTCCTCACGCTGAACGACGGAAGAATCGCCTTTGCCTATTCACGGTACCGCGGAGAAAGCGCACACGACGAGGCTTACTGCGAAATCGCGGCGATTTTTTCCTCCGACGGCGGCGAGAGCTTCTCCGATTACCGCATCATGGCAAAACCTGACCGAGCTAAGGGCGAGACGAACTACATGAGCGTGTCTCTTCTGAGGCTGAACGACGGCAGCGCGGGGCTCTTTTACCTTGTAAAGCACGAGGGTCTGTGGTCGGAGGTGGTTCTCAGACGAAGCAGTGACGAGCTTGAAACACTCGGTGAGGAGATCCGCTGCGCCCCCGACAGGTACAGAAATTACTACGTCATAAACAACGACAGAATCCTGAAAACCTCGGACGGCAGGCTGATTGTACCCGTCGCACTGCACATGACCGCCATGAACCACTATATCGACTACGAGTCATACGAAAGCCGCGCCAAAGCTGAGTTTTACGTCTCGTCGGACGACGGATTTACGTGGAGACGTGTCTCGGATGCCATCGGTCTGCCATCGTCTGCGTATTCGCGCTCGGGACTTCAGGAGCCCGGGATAATTGAGCTGGGCGGCGGCACACTGTACTCGTATTTCCGAACCGACCTCGGCAGGCACTATGAGAGCGTCTCGATTGACGGAGGGGAAAACTGGTTCGCGCCGCAGCCATCGAGGTTCACCGGGCCCTGTTCGCCGCTTCTGATAAAGCAGAATCCTTTTTCGAGGGAGTATTTCGCCGTGTGGAATCCGATACCTCACGCGCCGGCACTTGAGCGAAGCTGGGACGGAGGAAGAAGCCCGCTCGTCATCGCGAAATCAAAGGACGGCGTTCACTTTTCCGCGCCCGAGGTGATTGAGGACAGCAGAAGTGCCGGATATTGCTACCCCGCTCTGCACTTCACGTCGGAAAACGAGGCACTTCTTTCGTACTGCGCGGGGGATGCGTCCCTCGGCGACAGCGGCTGTCTTGTCAGAACGAGGATAGTAAAGCTCGTTTTATGAGTGCGCGTCGAAAACAGGGAGAAATTTTTTGTAAAATACAGAACTTTTTCCCTCCGAAAAGCGTCTAAGAGGTATCAGCGGTTGCGTTTAAATAAATTTATCTGTTAAATCATTGTAAATTTTAACGTTTTTTTCAACGATATCCTCCGTGATGTGGTATTATAATACTGAATACAATTTTTGTTTCGCAAAACTATTTATACGCAATCTGAATATACTCAAGGAAAAATTATAAAGGAAGGAAAAACAATGAAACGCAAATTTTTAAGCATAATTTCATTCGTCCTCGCGCTGACGATGATTCTGCCGATGAGCATTTTTGTTTCGGCGGAAGACGAGCCGACACCTAATGATCCGCTAAAAATTTTTTACAACGGCGAAGAAAAAACAAATCTTGATTTATACTTCACAGACGGTCAGACATTCACATTGACTGCCTTTGGTGGTGATGGCAATTATGGTTGGGGTTCAAGCAACAACAGCGTTGCTACAGTAAATAACGGTGTTGTAGCTCCTCAGAAAAATGGAACTGTAACTATAACGCTTTCTGATTCCAGCAATGCATCTTCCGTTACCTGTACTATAACCTTTACTAAAATTCTTTGCACAGGTATTTCGATTACAACCCCGCCCACGAAGTTGAGCTATATCTCCGGTGAGTCAATCAATACTACCGGAATGGTAGTCACCGCTTCGTACAACAACAATACTAAAAGTGAACTTAAGAGCGGATACACTGTTGTTCCGTCCGGCGCTCTCACAGTAAGAGATACTTCTTTTTACGTAACATTGGGTGATAATCTTACTTCAAATAGTATTGCGATTACAGTATCTGAAAAAACTGTAAGTACAGTCACTTTTGCAAATCCTACAACCAAATTTACCGAGGGCGACACAGTTCCGGAATTTGAAGTGCTTGTTACATACAATGACGGCTCAACAGTCGGTTTATATAGCGGCTATGACGTTTATGTAAATGACACTAAAGTAAGTGCAGGATATACTTTTAAAACAACCGATAAAAATGTAAAAGTTATGTTTGGCGGCGTTTATTCCAACGTTCTTCCTATCACAGTCTCCACTAAGCAGGAAACAGCCAAGAGCGTAACTCTTTCAATGACAAAAGCTCCCACAAAGACGGAGTATAAGGTCGGCGATACTTTCAACCCGTCAGATATGACTGTGAAGGTTGTCATTGACAACTACGAAATGAAGCAAGGCGAGGTAACCGTTACTCCCTCATCTTCATACAAAATCACAGAGGACGACCTAAAGAATAAGACATACATCACAATAACCGCAACAGTAATAGATAAACGCACCGGCGGCAAAACCTATTCCAATGTTCCTCTCACCGTAACAGGTCTTACAATCAAGGAAGCTGTCGAAGCTCTCGTAATTTACGAAGTCACAGGCGTCGTTATGGAGAAGAGCAGTTATCCAGTTGGATATAAGATTGATCTCGACGATATCGATTATATCACATATAGGGAGTCAAGAACGTATTCCACAACAAAGAGACTCGATGGTTACACATTGAACCTCTACTACGATGATGAATTCTCAATCGAGGTTGTCGACGAATCCGGCGATACAAAGAGTCGCAGAGAAACCACTATCGAAGAAGACGACGTTTACGATTACAAGTCTAGCAGCACCTCTACCGTACCGTGCGTAAACCTCATGCTGACCGCTGATAACGCGTCGAAGAAAGAGTACACATTCCGCGTAAAAGTAGGCGGAAGCGGCGTTTCTTACTATTACGACGACGATCTCATCGCAGTCTACGACGATATTGACGATGCACTTACATACACTATGGAGCAGGACGATGATGTTGAGGACGACTTTGAGCTTGATGTTGACGTAAAAGATTCAAAGAGCATCACGCTCAAGCTTCAGGAAGACCAGAAAATTTCAAAATCCTTTGACCTTGAGCTCTGCCACAATGTAGTTATCGACTTAAACGGTCACACCCTTACTTTCTACACTAACACAGTTGACATCACAAAGAGCAA
>JBJFHS010000063.1:0-4949 GCA_051893885.1 Eubacteriales bacterium | reverse complement strand
ACTGTCTTTCCTTTGTCAAGAGGTTTTTTCAAAGTTTTTTCAACTTTTTTCTTCCCCCTCTCAGGCTTTCGCCCTCTCGAAGACAGCTCCGTTATTATAGCACTTACCGCTCACCTTGTCAATACCTTTTCGCAAAGTTTTTTCATCTTTTTTCATTTTTCTTCCTCCCTCCACTTATTCCACCAAAAAACGCACCCACTTTTTTCGTGAATGCGTTTCCCGGATCACATCGCAGCGGAAATTTTGTCGAGCGCACTCGCCCTGTAACGATAAACGCTGCTCCGCTCCAGCGCGGTTTTATCACACACGTCGTCCACCGTCATGTCGGGCGTAAAATACAGCAGCTCAATAATACTCCTTTCCGTGGCGTTCAGATGCTCCAGAGCCTTTCGGGCAGCCCTGGCAGTTTCGCGGTAATGCTCGGCACGGAGACGAATCTCCTGAGCTTTTCGCGGCGGAATTGAACCGTTTTTCTCAAGACATGCGTAATACTCGGCATAGGACTCGTACAGGCAGAGGTTTTTGAGCAGCTTATCCGCGAGCTTTCGTGAATTAACCCTGTTCACCCTTCAACCCTCCCTTTCCGATTGTACTAATAATATTGTAGTCTTTCGCGAGAGCATCCATATCGGCGTCATATTCAATGCACCTGCCGCAGATGTGTTCGCCGTCCATGACGCAGCCCGGGCACAGGACCTTGCCGAGGACGGTGTACGCCGTGTCCCCCTCATAAAGCAGTTCGCCGCACTCAAAGCACCGCGAAACCGCACGTTTTGAATTGCTCATTTATATCTCTCCCTTGATCTAACCCGGGAAAGCAGAACAAATGTTTGTGTATGCGAAAATTATAGCACATATGTGCGCGCATGTCAATAGGTATTTCACAAAAAAATCCGTTTTTATAAAACAATGCACAGTCCATGTAAATAAAAAGTGAAAATAATCTAAAATTACGCTATTGTAAGTTATCGGAGAATGTGATAAAATGCTTTTCCGTAATATTATAATGAAGCATATCGAATTTAATGATGCATGGCGAAATGCGAAAGGCAAAAAAATGAATAAATTCTGTGAAAATCTGCATACACACACGTACCGCTGCAACCACGCCTCCGGTACTGAGAGAGAATATATCGAAAACGCTATCAAAGCGGGATACACCTGCCTCGGTTTTTCCGACCACGCGCCGTATGTTTTCCGCGACGGACATTACTCCGGATTCCGCATGAAGCCCGAGCTGCAGTACGATTACGTCGAAACTCTGAGCGCGCTCCGGGAGGAATACAAGGACAGGATCGAGATAAAAATCGGATACGAGGCGGAATACTACCCCGAATTTTTCGGCGAATTCATGAAGCTGATAACGCGCTGCCCCGTCGATTACCTGATTCTCGGCCAGCACTTTGTCGAAAGCGAGATGACGGGCAAAAATTCGTTCCGCACAACCGTCGACGAAGCATTTTTGGCGAATTACGTGGATGAGCTGTGCGAGGGAATTTCGACCGGAGTTTACACCTACATCGCACACCCCGACCTTGTGAACTACGCCGGAAGCGAGAGCATCTACGAAAAGCACTACAGCCGCCTCATCGAATGCGCAAAAAAGCTCGATATACCAATGGAGATAAACCTCCTCGGCATCCGCGACAACAGAACCTACCCGAGCGAAAAATTTTTCAGACTCTGCGGCGAGATCGGAGCTCCGGTGTGTATCGGTTCCGACGCGCATCAGGCAGAGGTGGTGTACGACGGCCCCTCCCTTGTCAAAGCCGGCGAACTTATCGAAAAATATTCCCTGAAGTGGATAGAAAAGCCGGTTCTGCGTGAAGTAAAGCTCTGATTTTTACCCAATCAATAAGGAGAAATCACAAATGAACGACTTCAGCCTGCTCGATAATCTGACCGAATGCGCACGGGAAAACCGCCTGCCCGTTTACAGAATCGCGATGTACAAAGGCGGAGAGATAAGGGAGAGCGAAATCATTCCCGCCCCCGACTGCTGCGCACTGTACTCCGTTTCAAAAAATTTCATAACGACCGCCTGCGGAATGTGCATCGACGACGGACTCATGACATATGATACGACAGTGTGGGAGCTGTTCGCCGATGAAAAGCCGTTCATGAACCCGTTCTGGCGCGAGGTGACTCTCGAGATCGTGCTTTCACAGACGGTGGGCTGCGGCGGTATGTTTCTCGACATCGACTGTCAGGACGCATTCTCATGGGGTGAGGACGACTGGCTCGATGCCGTGCTCAAAAGACCGTTTCTGCACCGCCCGGGTGAGGTTTTCGACTACTCCGACGCAAACTTCTATATCGCATCCCGCATGGCGGCAAAGGTTTCGGGTATGACCGCCTCGGCCCTTCTCTCGCGCAGACTGTTTGAGCGGATGAAAATGCAGGGCTGGGCATGGTCGTGCTGTCCGATGGGTCACGCTGTCGGAGGTTCGGGCCTGTATCTGAGGTGCCGCGACATGGCAAAGCTCGGCGCACTGTACATGGACTACGGAATCTGGGACGGCGGGCGCATATTGTCGGAGGAATTCTGCCGCCGCGCAACCTCTCCGATATCGCATCCGTCCGATGACACCGACTACGGCCTGTCGTTTTGGCTGCCGAAGCAAAAATCGTGCGAAAAGTGCTCCTTCCGGGGTTCGGGAATGAACAATCAGGTAATATGGGCAAACCGGAGCGGCGGATATGTGATCGCGTGGCAGGCATTCGACCCACAGGGAAAAATCAACGGAAAGTTTGACGCCATACTCAACTCCCACTGAATAACTCAAAAAACATAAGCAAATCTGAATTCAAAAAAAGAAAAAAGCAAAAATGAAAAAGCAAAATGCAACATTGGATTTAACAAAGGGCCCGATAATCTCCCTTATGCTGCGATTCTGCCTTCCGATTCTGCTCGGAAATCTGATGCAGCAGTTTTACAATATGGTGGACTCCGCCATCGTCGGACAGTTCGTCGGAACAAACGCACTCGCAGCCGTCGGAGCTACCGGATCGATCACATTCCTTGTAATCGGCTTTGTCGACGGTATGTGCGCGGGCTTCTGTATCCCCGTCGCTCAGGCATTCGGAGCCGGAAACGAGTCACTTCTCAAACGCTGCGTGTGGAATATCATCTACCTCGCCGCCGCAAGCTCGATTGTTCTGATGACCGTCACCTCACTGTGCCTCGGCTCAATGCTGAACGCAATGAATTTCCCCGAGGATATCTACGCCGACTCGTTTATTTATCTCCGCGTCATCTTCCTCGGAATCCCCGCAACCATCGCATACAACACACAGGCGGGACTGATGCGCGCAATGGGAAACAGCCGGGCTCCGCTCATGATTCTCATCGCCTCGTCAATTGTAAACGTCGTGCTTGACTTGCTTCTCGTGCGCGTTTTCGGACTCGGTGTATTCGGCGCAGCCCTCGCAACAATAATTTCCCAGATCGCCTCGTCGGTCGCCTGCTTTGTCTACATCAGAAAGAACTTTTCCTTCCTCTCGCAGACCGACGGAGGGGAGAGAAAGTTCAGCTTTGCAATATCAAAGCGGCTTGTGTTCTCCGGCCTGCCCATGGCGCTCCAGTATTCCATCACCGCAATCGGCTCCGTCCTGATTCAGACCGCGGTAAACGGCTTCGGCTCTCTCGTCGTCGCGTCGGTCACTGCCGCAAACAAGGTTCAGTCGTTCGTCCACCTGCCGTTCAGCACCCTAGGGGTGACGCTTTCGACGTGGTGCGGCCAGAACATCGGTGCATCGGATTACGACAGAGTTCGGCGCGGATTCTGGGCGGGCATGGTGATAGCCACAGTCTACAGCATCGCGATGGGAGTGTTCATGTACTTCTGCGGCGAATACATATCCCTGATTTTCATCGACAGTGACGAGCCGCGCCTTGTCGAGCTTCTCGCATACGTCCGCGAATTCCTGCGTAAAAACTGCGTGTATTACATCCCCCTCGGAGTGCTGACGGTCTGCCGGTTCTCGCTGCAGGGCCTTGAATACGGATTTACCGCCATGTTCGCCGGAGTTTTTGAGATGGTCGCGCGCTCGGTAATGGCACTCTGGGCGGTCGGCTATTTCGGATTCAACGCAATCTGCTACGCCAATCCGGCAGCGTGGTTTGCGGCCTGCCTGCTTCTCGTACCCGCCTGCCTTGTGATTTTCCCGAAGATAAAGCGCCGCACCGCACAGGCAAACGAAAACAACAAGATAAAACAAAACGGAGATTAACTCAATTATGGATAACAACAACGAAATGTACTCGGCAAACGTGCTGTCAAGGCTCGAATATGCCGCCCGCGGAGAGGTTCCGGTAAAGCTGACCCTGTCCTCCCGCCACATCCTGCCCGAGCTGAGAATGCCGGCGGGAAGCCTGTTCAGCGCGGAGAACGAAGCGTTTGAGGAGCTCGGACAGCTGCTTGAGGAGACACTCCCTGCCGGCGATGAAGACGAGGACGCAAAAGGAAGCATCGGTACAGCAAACTCAAACCACGGCGGCGACTCATTTGAGTTCTGCACGACCGGCGGCATGAAAACGGAGTGCGGCGTCATCACGATATCATACGCCGAGGGCCCCGACTGCGCCGCGGAGATAATTTACGACACGGGAAAGCCGGACATGGTGACAATCCACCGCTCGGGAGGAATAATGAACACCCTCGTGCTTGAAAAAGGAAAACGCCACATCTCGATTTACAAAACCCCGATCATGCCGTTTGAAGCAGCGTCGTTCGCGAAAAACGTCGAGTCCAACCTGACCTTCGAGGACGGCGGCGAAATCACACTCGACTACTTAATCGAGCTTCGCGGCACCGACCTCCAGCGCACCAAAATGGTGATCCGCGCGGAAATAATGTAAAAATCAATCCCCCCCCAAAAAAATATTTTCCCAAAAAACTACAATATGTGAGCAAAAATCTTGACAAGCTACAAAATACAGTGTATAA
>JBJFHS010000062.1:0-4951 GCA_051893885.1 Eubacteriales bacterium | reverse complement strand
CTCCGGTGCACAGTACTATTTCTACAATGTATTGGAGGAGCTCGATTCACCCGGGGAGTATTACCTCGACCGGGACAGCGGAGTTCTGTACATATACCCTCACGGAAAGGACTCTGTGTTTGATATCTCAATCGAGACCTCTCCTCTGATCAGCTTAAGTGGGGCAGAGCATATGACCTTATCCGGCTTCACTCTGACCTGTACACGCGAAACTGCCGTGACTGTGCGCGGAAACGACAACCGCATCGACGGACTGCTTATAAAAAATGTAGCGAACCACGGAATCACTGCTGAGGGCTTGCGAAACACCGTTGAAAACTGCGAGATCACCCGAACGGGACGCGGCGGCATATATCTCTCCGGCGGGGACAGAACATCACTCACACCGGGTGAAAACCGCGCCGTCAACAACTTCATTCACGATTTTTCCGAGGTGTACCAGACCTATCAGTCGGGCGTGAACCTTTCGGGAGTCGGAAATATCTGCGCGCACAACGAAATCTCGGGCTCTCCGCACATGGCAATCGGTTACAGCGGAAACGAGCACCTGATCGAATACAACAGCATACACGACGTTGTGCTCCATTCAAGCGACGCGGGAGCGATTTACTCCGGCTTCGACTGGGCGGCTCACGGAACAGTTATACGGTATAACCTTCTCCGTGACATCGGCGCGGGCGACTTTTTCCCCGACGGAATTTACTGGGACGACGGACTTTCGGGGCAGACCGCTTACGGAAACATTCTTATAAATGTGCGTAAATATGCGTTCCTCATCGGCGGCGGTCGGGACAACGTGGTGCGTGACAATATAATCATCGGTGAAAGCCGTGAGCCGATTCTTTACGACGACCGAAACCGCGACGGATTTGTCAACGGCGGCTGGGCACATCAGGCTTGTGACACACAGGATGCAAAGCACTGGAAAAATCTCGAATGCGTGCCGTATAGAAGCGAATTGTGGGCGAAAAAATACCCGACGCTCGCACGCATCATCACCGATTTCAGCCGCTTCAACGACCCGGACTTCCCGATAAACCCCGCGAATTGCAAGGTTGAGAACAACGTCATCATCAACAGGGACGCGCGTTTCGGCTGGATGGCACAGTCGGTTTACGATTACAGTGAGATAGGCGAAAACTACACCTATCATTCGTGCGAAGAAGCCGGTCTTGACCCCGTCACGTTCAGATTCATCCCTGAGCGCGATGGATTCCGCGATTTGTCCGCAGATGAAATAGGACGCAGATGATTCGTCATATCATTACAAACTGAACAAAGAAAAGCATCCGCATGACTTGGTTATACTGACTCAGTCATACAGATGCTTAACTTTTTTATGAGAGTAACGGGCTTTTTCGGCTTTACCGTTTGCCAAGCTCACGGCAGAACTCGTCATACCACAGGCAGCTGTCCACCGGTGTGTTTGCGGGGATGTGATTTCCCACCGCCATAATAAATCCGGGATATTTTTTGCCGATATCCATGCACCTCTTCACCTCGCGGTAAATATCGTCTCTGTCACCTTCAAGCAGAATCCGCGTATCCGCATTTCCGATAAAAGCGTGCGTTTTTCCGTATTTTTCCGCGATGTAAGCCATATCCGTCATAGGCTCCATTACAAAGCCGTTGATTCCGCATTCCGCGATATCGTCAATGAACTCCGTATAGTTGCCGTCGGAAGTAAACAGAATCAGCTTTCTCGCTTCATGGAGATAACGGAAGCAGCGTTTGTATGAGGGGAAAATATATTTCCGATACCACTCAGGCGAGATAAACGCACCTTCCGTCCACACGATGTCGTCGTGAATCATAACAACCGGCGCGTCCGATTTTGCAAGAGCCTTGAAATACCGCTCGATCCAGAGAGAATACCGAAGAGTAAATTCACCGAAGGCTTTGGGGTCAACACCGGCGCAGGTCAGCAGCATATCCCAGCCCAGCATTTCGATAAGCCCGGACATACAGGAGATGTAAATTCCCGTCATGGCCACTGTATCCGGGAGATAACCGAGCTGAGCTTTGTAATTTTCGTTAAATATATGTACGATTTCGTCTTCTTCCCTGTACGGCAGCGTTTCAAACGGGTCAAAGGCAAACACCTCGTCCTCGCTGTCAAAAAGAGTGAATACATTGGTGTTTTTGTCCGAACCGTCCTCCGAATACACCGCGTGTCCCATTGACGAAACATACGGTGCGAGGAAATTTGAGCCGATTGCCACATTCCAGTTCATGCAGATGTCCCATGCGGCGCAGAAATTCCGCTGTGCTTCAAGCCACCTTCCGTTTTTCTGCTCCTCCACGGAGATTCCCGTAACTTTTTCAAGAAGCCTGCTGTGACCGAGTACGGAATATTCAGTCCGACAGACATGATCCGTCATTTCCAGCCGCAGCGCCTTCATTCCAAGCTCTTTCAGCATAAATATAACCTCCTGTATTTTCCTGAATCAGCGGTTTTCAATATATTTGGTGCCGTCAGTTGTTCCGTTTCTTATCAAACCGACGTTAACTCACTCCGGCTTGCAGTTTGCAGTCAGGCGGTCCATGAATTCGCTCGGGGTGACGACTTCAACATCGTCATCGAATTTTTCAATCAAAGCCGCGATTGCCTCCATGGTGTTGCCGCCGTCTGTGAGCTTGCCGTCCTTCATGCCTGACCATGCGTGTACGATTACAAAGGAATACGCTTTTTCATCGGTCGGATCGGTGGAAGCGCTGTTGATTTTCTTTGCAAGTGTTTCAATCGAGCTGTCACTGTTGTTTGCCCAGAGTCGGTAACGTGCGGATACAGCGGGCTTGCCGTTCGTCCAGATTATCTTGCCGTTCTTGGCAGCGTAATGAGAATATTCGATATAAAACAGACCGTCTATACCGTCCTGCGCCGTAAAATCTGAGACAACCGTGTCCTTGAAGCCGTTGTCATCGAGGATTTCGGCAAAACGAAGGTCGCTTCTCTTCATGTAGTCGGCGAGTTCACCTGCCATTGCCTGACGCTGCTCGCTGTCCCACTTCGACGGGAACGTATATCCGAGACCGCTCAGCTCCATGACGAATTCGTCTCGTTCGGTCATTTTGTCGTACAGATAAGATGCCATAGGCGCAATCAGCTCTACGGATGTCGGAGGAATTCCCCAGCCAATGTCAAATGTACCGCGGAGAGGGCTGCCGTACCACTTTTTTTCCGTCGCGAAGTTGTTCAGTATCCACTGCATATTGTCGCCGTCGGACATCAGGAAGCATACGGTGTGCACGTTTTCCGCGTCAGCTGCTGCGTCGGAGGCTCTTTTCTGCGTCAGCGACTCCAGAGGGAAACCGCTCAGAGTTGAAATATTGTACGCATGGTCGGACGGAATCATCTGAATGTTCAGCTCGGAGAAGGACTTGACCGTGTCAAACTCGCCGAGCGTATTGTTGTATCCGAAAACGACAGCGTTGTCATTCAGAAATTCGTACATCGCCTTGTGTTCAGCGCTGTTTCTGCCGTTGTAGAAATTGAAATACGCACCGCAGAGAACCGCATAATCCACGAGCTTCGGAGCCATGGAGTTCGGCTGCTCGAAGGCAATGTCGCGGTTCAGCCTGTCCCAATACTCGGATTCGCGGAGCCATGCGTCGTCGCATTCCGTAACGTCGAGCAGGCATTCGTAGCCCAGCCTGTCGAGGATATCCCGGTTTGATTCGGTTGCAATCGCCGCATCCAGAATACCGGCGAGAGATACCGCAACGTCAATTGAGTCGTCTCCGTCGTTATTTGAACAGAGAATATAGCCCTTGATGCTGTCTTTGTAGTGTTCTGCGAGACTTTGTATGCTGACAGATTTTCCGTCTACCTTAGCACTCAGATCAACGCCCCAGTTTTCTTTCATATAGGGCAGATAAAGGCTGTTTGCTCCGGCAACTATTATGATCTGCTCGTCAGTGTGCTTTGCCGCGAGCCCCTGAACAGATGCGAGAAGCAGCTTGTCCGACAACTCGGAAGGCTCTGAAATGCGGTATATGACCTTCGCCTGCTTTGCCTTTGGGAACCGGCTTCCGTTCAGTATTTCCGCAGCTTCTTCAAGACTTTCTTCAGCAGTTTTTGCACTTTCATCGGGTGTGCCCATATTTTTCTCCTCCTCTGTTTCCGATACGGTTTCGATTTGTGTCTCCTGAGCAGTATCCGGCTGAGTTTCGTCGGTCTCTTTTCCCTCTCCGCATGAAACAAGAAGCCCTGCGAGTAGCATACTCAGGATAAAGAAAATTATTTTTTTCATGAAACAGGTTCGTTCCTTCCTGAAATTTTTCCTAATTATAACATATATAATGATTTGTGTCAATATTTCCGCACACCATAGCGATTGCCTCAGTGAAACCGAACGGCGGAAGTGAACAAATCCGACAGCGGTGCAGCCGGTATGGCTATGCTGTTTTTTGTACTGGGTGAAAAAATGTTAATAATTATTTAATAAATTTCGGAGCTTGTTTTTCCGTCCTTCTTGTGCTATAATCCACATATAGATAAAATTGTTCGCACAACAAATCAGAACGAAAGGATAAGCGGCGGCATTACGCTAAAAAAATCTACGCCGCAGGAATTGTTATGAACAAACGAACAACTTTCACAGGAGATGCACGGCGGGAGATTTCGTTCCCTCTTGGCGGAATCGGCTCGGGCAGCATCGGACTCTCCGGGTACGGCAGCCTTGTCGACTGGGAGATTTACAATCGTCCGAACAAATGCGGCGACAACGGTTACACCCACTTTGCAGTCAAGGCCACCCGCGAAGGCAAAAAACCGGACGCTCGCGTGATTTGCGGAGACAGAACTGACCATCTTGCCGGAACGACCGGACACAATTTCGGCTTCGGACTCAGTTCGACCACAATGCAGGGATTTCCGCATTTCCGTGACTGCGTCTTTACCGGCGAATTTCCGATTGCGACTGTTGATTTTATCGACAGCACGTTCCCC